>JAHITG010000386.1 GCA_018817865.1 Spirochaetota bacterium | reverse complement strand
CTCATCTCCATATTCGAGGCGGTCGGAAAAGAGAACGTGGGGCTGATGGACAGGAAAGGCCTGGAAACCCTGACCGAGGAAGCCTGCCCCGGCTACGGGAGCTGCGCCGGGATGTTCACGGCCAACTCCATGAACTGCCTGAGCGAAGCACTGGGACTGGGTCTGCCGGGTAACGGGACCATCCCCGCTCCCCTGGCAGAAAGAGTACGGCTGGCAAAGCAGGCCGGTATGGCAATTCTGGATCTTGTAAAAAAAGGCATTAAGGCAAGAGATATTGCAACCATGGAATCTTTCAAAAATGCCATGGCTGTTGACATGGCACTGGGTGCCTCTACCAATACAGTCCTTCATTTACCTGCAATTGCCAATGAAGCAGGGATCGAACTGGACTTGAATCTCTTTAACGAATTCAGCAATAAAACTCCTCATTTATGCAATATGTCACCGGCAGGGCCTCATCATATTCAGGACCTGAATGAAGCAGGAGGAATTCCGGCTGTTATGAATGAACTGGATAAACTGGGAGTCATTAATAAAAAATGTATCAATGCGAACGGAAAAACTGTCGGCGAAAACATCAAGAACAGACCTGTCTTGGACAAAGAGGTGATAAGGCCTGTTGATAATCCTTATCATAAAGAAGGAGGATTAGCGATCCTGTTCGGAGATCTTGCACCCAATGGATGTGTTGTAAAACAATCAGCCGTTGATGAAAGTATGCTCAAACATTCCGGGCCGGCACGGGTTTTTGAATCGGAAGAGGACGGGATGAAAGCTATTCTTAACGGGAAGATAAAAAAAGGTGATGTTATTGTAATACGGTATGAAGGCCCGAAAGGGGGCCCGGGCATGAGGGAGATGCTCTCCCCGACTTCAGCCGTGGCAGGAATGGGCCTTGATAAAGATGTGGCCCTGCTGACGGACGGCCGGTTTTCCGGAGGGACCAGAGGAGCTGCAATAGGGCACATATCCCCCGAAGCAGCCGAAGGCGGGCCAATAGGATTGGTGCAGGAAGGCGATATGATCGATATCAATATCCCGGAAAAAAAGATCAGCTTAAAAATATCCGAAGAAGAGAAGAAGAAAAGAATTAAAAATTTCAAACCGATCGAACCAAAGATCAAGACAGGTTATCTGTACAGATATTCCCGGCTTGTAACCTCTGCCGCAACCGGTGCTGTCTTTAAAAAAGAATGAAACATAAACCCCTTTTATTATTTTTTTCACTATTACTGGTTTTTGCCTGTTCCTGTCAAAAAGAAAAAAAGACCTCTTCTTTGAAAGAAGAGAATATAGTTATTAGTGATTCTGCAAATATCAAGCTTCTTAATAATGATTTTTCCATAAACACGATCACTGCTAAAGACGGGTTGATCTCCAACAATATCCTCCGTGTCCTGTTTAAAGGCAACAGTACCTTATGCCTTGCGCCGAGCGGGATCATTCGTATCGATCATGGTACCGGTCGCATTGTCAACCATACTTTTGTAGACAAGGATGTTCAGTTCAGTTACTTTACATTTTCCGGAGATGCGCTCTATCTTATTGATAAAGAGGGATTATATAAATTTATCGATAATAAACTTCTCAGGATCTCAAGATCAAAAAATATTGTACCGGAGATCTTCCAGGAAAAAGGAAATCTTTTTTATTTCACGGAAAGTGGTGATCTTTTCAATGTAGACAGTGATGCAACTAATGCCGTGTTGACCAAAACCTATACAAACAGAAGGTTCAGGCATCTTATTCTGGATGAAAATGAAAAATTCCTCTGCAGTGATAACACGATTTACCGGCTAAATGATGATGACATGAGTTTAACAAGGGTCTTTAATTCCCCTGATGAAACCATTAATCACATAATCAAAGACGGCTCTTCTTTCTATTTTGGCAGCCGGAATTTATATTCCTTCAATACAGAGGACCGTTTTATAAAAAAAATAACCGCTCTTACCAACGATCTTTTCATAACTTATCTCTATAAAGAAAACGATAATCTCTATGTAGGAAAGAATAAAGGGCTTATTTTAATAAACCTGGCGAACACGAACTCACAGGAATTATTGAAGGATTTTGCAGTAAAGGATTCTTATATAAATCATATTGCACGTGATGAGAATACTTTATGGATCTCCACCAGGAATGACGGGTTAATCAAATATATCCGGTAAGATTCTTCTTCTTCGTATTATAATGCCATTATCACTCCATTGAAGTGATAAGGTTAAGACCTGGCATTTGTCATTGCAACTATAATTATTCCTCTTTCTTTTTATTTCTTTACAATTATTTTTGATTTTTTATTTATATCACCTTGAATAACTACAATATATAACCCGGCTCCTGCTTTCTTTACTGTTTTATGGACAGTCCCGTCCCACACCTGACTATCTCCTATATTGTAATACTGTCTTGGATAGGTTTGTACCAGTACTCCTCGCATAGTATATATCTTTATCTCTGCATAACCTGGCTTACCAAATATGATCCTTGCTTTTTCGCCCTTTGACAGGTCGAGATGATTGTTATATACAGCAACATCATCCTTTGGTATAAGAGCAAATTGATATATTCTCTCCTGTACATTTTCTTTTAAACCTGCTTCATTTTTAGCATAGAATTTTAATGTAGTGGTAGTTGTGAAAATAATAGTAACAGGAGAAGAATTACTTTTAACAGTGCTTGAGGATTTAGGGTCAGTTCCATCTGTGGTATAATAAATCATAAGATTATCAGGTAATTCAAGGTCAGATGCGGTTAAAATAACTTGAAGTTCACCGGTGTAAATCCCACTATCTTTACTAACTGTTGTTGTTGGAGCAGTTGAATCAGAAGGTAATGTCGGGGACCATTCCTTCCACCCCATATCAGGATCAAGTCCATTATATGCATCAGAAACACCGGGATAGACAATACCGCTATCAACCGCAGGTGATGATGCTGATGTAATTGTGAACCCCGCTGTCTCAAGCAATGGATCTGTTAAAACATTGCCGGAGCCCCAGCTAATACCGCCCTGGGTAGGACCTGCCAGGTTGCCATAGAAATCGTTATAGCGTGCAAAAACAGCTCCTGAGCTTGTCCTCAGCAGTCCAAAACCGCTATTTGACAGGATGATATTATTATATAAAGTCCCTGCTGAGGTATTTTCAATTCTAATACCATCACTTGAACTGCCAAATATTGTATTATTGATTATGTTATTATCTATTCCAGAACCTCCTATACCTATATTTTGTGGACATCTGTTAAATAAATTGCGATAAATTTTATTATTGTCTCCATTATTAATATAAGCCCCGACATTCTGATTTATCCCCCATAAGTTGTTTGTTAATATATAATTGTTATCTGCATCTTCTGAATTTATCAGGATGCCATAACCTGGGTTGGAATAGATCGTATTCTTTGTAATATAATTTCCTGTAGCAGAACCTGTGAAATAAATCCCATTTTGCTGATTATTATGAATCTGATTTGCACCGATTGTATTACTGTCTCCATCCAAAATATAAACCCCATAATCCTGATTTATCCCCCATATGTTGTTTGTTAGTATATAATTGTTATCTGCTGTGTCTGAATTTATATAGATGCCATAATTTGCATTGGAATAGATCGTATTCTCAGTAATATAATTCCCTGTAGCAGAATTTTCAAAATTAATACCATACAATTGATTATTATGGATCTGATTTGCACCGATTGTATTATTGTCTCCATTTATAATATAAACCCCATAATCCTGATTCATTCCCCATAAGTTGTTTGTTAATATATAATTGTTATCTGCTGTGTCTGAATTTATCAGGATGCCATAATCTGCGTTGGAATAGATCGTATTCTTTGTAATATAATTTCCTGTAGCAGAACCTGAGAAATTAATACCAATCAATTGATCATGAATCTGATTTGAACTGATGCTATTATTGTCTCCATCAGAAATATAAATGCCATAAACCTGATTCATTCCCCATACGTTGTTTGTTAATATATAATTGTTATCTGCTGTGTCTGAAGTTATATAGATGCCACGCGAATTGTTTGAATTGATTGTATTTTTTGCAATATAATTCCCGGTAGCAGAACCTGCAAAATAAACCCCATACTGCTGATTATTATGAATCTGATTTATTCTGATTATATTATTATCTCCATTAGAAATAAAAATCCCATAATCCTGATTCATTCCCCATACGTTGTTCATGAATATATAATTATTGTCTGCTGTGTCTGAATTAAGACAGATACCCCGCACATCGTTTGAATAGATCGTACATTCTTTAATAATATTATTTGTAGCAATTCCATCTAATATAATACCATCAATGTATGATTTAATAATAAGTCCTGAAATGATAACTCTGCCGGCATTTATGATCTGAATTGCATAATTGGATGCAAGTGAACCGTTCATAATGGGTTCTGTATTTGAAAGTTTTGTGAACACGATGTAGCCTAAGTTCTTGTTTGATGCGATTGTCACTTTTTCCGGATAATTACCAGGGAATATATAACAGGTAGGACTGCTTACGCCCGGCATCATCATATTTGCCCCTTTTTGAATTGTTTTAAAAGGATTTGCAAATGTTCCCGGATTTCCATCATTGCCGGAATTATCATCAACATAATAAGGCTGTGCAAATAATTTTCCGCAGCACAACAGTAAAATGAACAAATAAAACCATTTAATTTTCGATATACTATTTTTTAAAGTGTTCATTTAATAATCCTCCATAAACAGGCGGGATCCCTCAATCTCTTTCAAGTAGGGCATAACTCAATTTCATAAAAAATGGCGGAATAAAATGAATTGTCAAGTTGTTTATCTTTTTAACTTCCGTTAAGTGACCGATTACTTTAACTTATAAAAAGCCCAAAGGCGATTTTAAGAATAACACAGTGAGGAAGGGGACGGTGCGTGACTTTGCCTCGAGAAATTGGCCTCCGGACAATTTCCGGCCCTTAAGGAATGCAGAACATTCCCGGCATTTTAGTCCCTGAAATTGTTCGTAGAACAATCTCTAAGGGTGCCATGATCAATTTGTTGCATTATGATTAATAGGAAATCGCTTTTGGCTTCGCATGATCGGATCAGCATAACACCCCTCTGAAATCCTTCCTTTTTTCATCATGACTGAATATAATATACAATTCTGTAATGAGATATCAATGATTTTTTCTGCGAAGCTGATCTCTACCGAAGTTTTGAATACATTTTGACAGTTAAAAAACAGAAAGAGAGACCTTCCCCGTGCTACAGGACATTTAAATTATTTTTACCTGTAGAATCACTGTCAGGCAATCTTTCTTCTCTCTTTTCCAATGACCGGGCCAAGGCATTCTTTCCGTTTCTCAATCATCCATCGGCCCCGTATGTAATACTTTAGATGAATAAGTTTCTTTATTTCCTGCTCTGCAACTTGACCCGTATATACTTCCTTTATTCTCATCTCTGTTCCGCAGGTGGTACAGCACAGAGGGTCTCTATCGTATATTTTCCATATCAATCTGCGCCAGGAGCTGTTCCAGTCTTTTCCGGGAATATTTCTGCTGTCCGGCTTGAATTCTTTAACTTTTTCCTTATGCTGTCCCCTGTACTTATTACTATAGATACCCATAAAACGAACCTTCTGAAAATACGGAGGGAGAATATGCTGTATCCTGCGCGCTATAAATTCAGAGACATCTATTTTTTCAGATCGGAACAAATGTCTCCCTGTCTCCTGATCCAGCTCTCCTTTATACCATATCTTTACCTGCTTTTCTATTGGATCATATTTGGTGATCCTGTTATCCCCTATTGGCTGGCGAATTAAATATTGCGCCATCTTTTCCCGTTCCCCCGGATTATCATACGTTGCTTTGAACCGAACATCAACATAAAATCCTTTTGGATAAGCTTTTCTATATTCCAATAATGTTTTATGATCTATTACCCTGAAATTCTTTAACAAAGCTAATACCTTATTCCTCCATAAATAATAAAAGCAGATGCACATGAATGTTCCAGTTCAATCGGCTCCCTGCCGTATGCAGGGCTGCAATGATCCCGGCTTTGGCTGTTTTATCCGGGCAGTCTCTGGTATACATATAGCTGACCAGTTGGCAGGCTGTTTCCAGGTATTTTTTCATAAGAAAATCATTCTTATAAAAATAGGAACGCAGTTTAACAGGGACTGTCAGAGTAATATGACGGTGGTTGCAATTGTGCATGACTTCTGATGAGACCCATTCAGCCCATACTAAAGAATGTTTCTCACCGCATGAATTGCACATTTTTGTTTTGCACGAGAAAGGGACAAAATATGATTCATGACACCTGGGACATTCGACATAAGCGAACCCATACTGGGGGTCACCACAGCGTATAAACTTTTCTACCGTCCTTATCTTATATTCTTCCAGGGGGCCATATTGCAATAAAAACCGCTGATCATAGACAGCAGCAAACTCAGGCCAGTGGTTTCTGAATATATTGTAATAAAGTCTGTCCTGATGATATTTTGGTGTATATACCCCTTTCAGCATAATATCAGCAAAGCTCCCCTTTACTGGTATTATACAAATAAAAGTATGGTATTTTTTAATGATCGCAGAAAAAGTGAGGATAACAGGGCTGACAGAAAATCGATTTTGCGGGTACAAAAAAATGAGGAGCCCTTCTCTTTCTTATAGGGACATACATATTTATATTACAATAATTAATTGACTGTTTAATTATATTG
Source organism: Spirochaetota bacterium (assembly GCA_018817865.1). Taxonomy (GTDB): domain Bacteria; phylum Spirochaetota; class JAHITG01; order JAHITG01; family JAHITG01; genus JAHITG01. Next base: position 1,516 of record JAHITG010000386.1, on the reverse strand, counting down.
ATTAAATTTATTTCATTGTGAGTAAAATATATATAGATACTTCTGTTTTGGGTGGTTGTTTTGATATTGAATTTAAAACATGGTCAAATAAATTAATCGAATCCTTTTTAATTGGAAAATATTCTGCTGTTATTTCTGATTTAACATTAAGAGAATTGGAAAATGCTCCATTACAGGTAAGAAATATATTTAAAAAAATACCTGAAAAATACATTATTTATATTATATCAAATAGTGAATCAAAAAAATTACGGGATGAATATATCAAAGAAAAAATAGTTACTAAAAAATATTTGGTTGATGCTGAACATATCGCATTAGCTACGGTTAATAATATAGATGTCCTTGTTAGTTGGAATTTTAAGCATATTGTTAATTATAATAAAATCCGTCAATATAATGCTATAAACTATAAAATTGGATATAAAGTGCTGGAAATCAGAACTCCACGGGAGGTCGTTGATGAAGAATAAAAAATTTGATGCTGTTAAAATGATGAGAAAAATACGTGATAATTTAAGCCGTAAATATGCAGATAATCCTGAATTAGAAGAAAAAGAATTATCTGAAATCAGAAAAAAATATAAAATTAAAGAAAAACAGAATCGGGCATCGGGTTAAACAATAAAAATGACAGTCACATGCTCTGATATACTTCTTCAGCATAATAGGAGCTTCGTACAAAACGGCCGGCACTTATATGTTTAAATCCCGTTTCTTTCGCCTTCTCCTTTATCGCCTGAAATTCATCATCCGTATACATCTTTTTTACGGGAACATTCTGCAATGAAGGCTGAAAATATTGTCCCACTGTAATAATATCCACTTTCTGCTCAAAGAGTTGTGAAAGGAGTTCCTCTATTTCAGTGAAGCTCTCCCCCAGCCCCACCATAAAACCTGACTTCGTCAATTTTAACGGGGCAATTTCTTTGATCTGCCTCAGAATGGATAATGACCTCCGGAAATCAGCTTTTGGCCTGATAACCGGAAATAATCTTTCAACAGTCTCAATATTGTGGCCGATCACTTCGGCATTGGATTGGCAGATCATCTGCAGAGCATCTGTATTTCCATTAAAATCAGGAATAAGAAGTTCTACCTTAATGCCAGGATCTGTCTCTTTTAAAAGGCTGACAAGTTCATCATATACACTGCAGCCGCCATCAGGAAGGTCATCCCGTGTAACGGAAGTAATAACCACATATTTTAATTTTAATTGCTCGACAACTTTCCGTATCCGGACAGGTTCATCTTTATCAGGCAAAGGAGCCCTTCCCTTCTTTACATTACAGAATGAGCAGCCTCTGGTACAGGTATTTCCCAGGATCATGAAGGTTAATTTCTTTTTTAAAAAACATTCACCGATATTCGGGCATCTGGCTCCATGGCATATGGTGTTGATCCTGTTAGCCTTTAATAGATTATTAACTTTGTAAAAAGAAGAAGAATACTTCACTTTTTTTTTATACTTAGAAATCACGTTCAAGGTCCTCTCCGTATTTTAATTGCCTGTGAT
>JAHITG010000385.1 GCA_018817865.1 Spirochaetota bacterium | reverse complement strand
TTATACAGAAAATTATTTAAATAAAAATAAAATCCATAAGTTTATTTCTTTTAATAAGTTATCTTCGAATTATCGTTCACTTAAAAAAAATGAATCAAAAGAATACTATTATTTAATCGAAGATCCCAAATTCATCTATTGCTCAGATAAAAAATATAAAATGGTTTTTTCCTTTAAAGCTTCCATTCAAACATCTACAGGATTGATAAAAATACGCAAAGAATATGAATTAAAAAAGACACGCGGAAAAATGGTAAAAGATGTATTTGAGGCATATATTGATCGGGGATGTATAATTCTATAATTACTTATTACCGATTGTTCTCGTTCTGCATGTCAAAGAGGATGGCGAAGAGGATACTCTGGAATCCGAGCAGGATGAAGATCGCATCCAGCACCGCCTTGGGGCCTGAGATATTGATACCGGTTATTTTGAAATAAACAAGCACTCCGCCCCATATAAGGCCGACAGGAAGAAAAATAATACCCATTAAATAAAAGAAGATCAACGGATGAAAATCGCGTATCAGGTATTTTTTAAAGAGACGCCAGAAAAATCCGCGGAGGAGCATAGGAGAAACACGGATCGTATAATTAAGGCCCTTGATCTGGGACTGTTTCTCGCCCGGCAGATAGATGGCTCTCCGGGGAATATCTAAAACCCTCAGGCCATAGGCGTTACAGCGGATCAGAAAATCCATGGGATAACCGTATTTAGGCCAGGCTTTGTCCCAGTTGATCAGGCCGATCGCTTCGCGGGTAATAGCAGTATATCCATCCACCACATCATAGATCTTATAGAGGCCTGAGGCCAGCTTGGTCAGAAGGGAGATGATCATATTCCCGAACTGCCTGATCAGAGGCATGGATTCATATACATTCCCCTCAACGAGGAACCTGTTGCCTTTTGCATAATCAGCTTTATTATCGATCAATGGATCCAGGAACCGTGTCATCTGCTCCATGGGCATCTGGTTATCCCCGCCCACAACAACCGTGATATCATATTTATCCTTATAGGCCTGTTTGTATCCTACGATGATAGCCCCTCCGGGACCGACATTCTTCTTGTTCTGGATCAAAGTAACGCGTTTTTGTTTCTTTTGAATGGCCTTGACTACCCTGGCCATATTGTCAGTACTTCCGTCATCAACCACATAGATACGGTCCACGAATTTCGGTGTGGTAAGCAGTGTGGGTTTGATCAGTTTCTCTTCATTTCTGGCCGGTATTACCAGCGCAATTCTTTTTTTTCGATACATGGTAAGTACACTATACACAATATTTTTTTACTTGTCAAATAAAAAAAAGGGATGGTATATGAAGCTGGTGTTTTAATTGGCTCATTCTCGCATTCCATCCTGGAATGCTCCGAGGCCTAAATCTATTTCCCCCTCCCTGGGGAAATAACGATTTAGGAATCCGCAATTAAAACACCAGCTTCATATACCGGGAAGAGAAGACTAATAAAAGATAAAAACAATACATCAATATATAACTGGAGGTCGAAAATTACGAGCCTCCAATCCGGCAATATTGAAATATCTGCTTCCTCTATGGTGGGGAGAAAACAAAAAGAAACAAAGAAAAAAATTGATATGAATCAATCCCTGTTTAAAACACCTGCTTCATATACCGGGGGAGGAAAACTACTAAAAAGATAAAAACAATATATCAATATATAACTGGAGGTCGCAACTTGCGACCTCCAGTTATTTCAAAATAGAATAGGGGATTAGATCTCTATATTTTTTTATAATAATTTTAAAAAATGATCTAAACTCATTTTAGCCTGTTTAATGATATGTGATAATGTAGATCTTTTTATGGGCTTATGTGCAGGAACGATAATCTTCAATAATTCTGTTTTAAGCCTTTTCTGTAACCTGATATGACTGCCTCTCTGCCTGACTACTGTCCAGCCATCTCTTTGAAGTGCTTTTATTACTTTTATATATGACAACGAAGGGACTTTACTCATACAACAAGCTCTTCAATAATAGCTTCTTCCTCTATTATCTCTTCATCATCAACATCTTCAATATATAACTGAATAGCCTCTCTTATATTCTTTAATGCATCCTCTTTTGAATCTCCTTCACTGATGCATCCCGGTAAGGAAGGAACAAAGACAGTATAACCGCCTTCATCACTTGGCTGTAATACTACTTTTAATTTCATATAATGGCCCCTTAATATTTTATTTCATATAATATACACCATTTAAAATAAAATATCAACCTTTTCGAATTAAGAGTCAGGGATCAGGCGGCCCGGTTATTTGAGAAGTTCTTGGGGCTTAAGCTCACTATTTCCAGGGATTTCTTGAAAGCCGTATTGATCGGATAGTACTTCCCTCCCAGTTCCGGATGAATATTATAGATCATCATTGAATAATTTCGCATCACAGGGACAGATAAACCCATGCCCATAGCTTTCTGTATATGCTCCTTAAGTTCCGGCCTGCTTCCGGACAATATCCTGCATAAGCTGATTTCAGCTTTTTCATATTTATTTATAACAGCCGCATTACTGAACAGCCGGCAGACAAGAGGCCTGTAAAAATACATCATACAGGCTCCTGTATCATTATCT
>JAHITG010000384.1 GCA_018817865.1 Spirochaetota bacterium | reverse complement strand
TGCAAAAAAGAGGGCATTAAAGAAAAAGATAATGAAATGAGACTGGCCAAAGAATGTAAATAATATTGCCCATATAAAGATAAAGGCCGGAGCCCTGTAAACACTCTCAATATCATTTTCAGTAAAACCCATATTGATATAATCATTCTGGCTGTAGCTGTTGAAGATGGTCTTAAAAATGAATGCAACAGGAGATTTAATTATATGCTCTTTGACTTTCTGTGCAGAGACATAGTAATAATACGGATCACTGCCGTTTGGAATTGGATCCTGGTTGGAGGTAACTGAAAGAAGGATGGCAGAGAGGAGAAAAGAGGCCAGGAAGATCAGCAGCATAGTCTTATTTTTTTTTACGATACGCCTGTAAAATGCCGGATCAAATAATTTAAATAGATCCTTATTTGAGTTTTTATTTTCGGGTTCTTTCAAATGTTTGTGCTTTTTTTTCATGATGATTTATAATAGTTTATTTTAATTTTATTGTCAATACTTAAATGGTAAAGAGGCAGTAAAACAGCAATTATAATTATATCTTGCTTTTCAAAATATATAGATTATTTTTTTTAATTATGAATTTAAAAGTTAAGCTGATAAGAAGCATTTTTTTTAAATTGATCATAAAATCAGGCCTTACAGATGCACTTTTAAGATTATATTGGGGTAAAAACAATAAAAATGAATGGGATTCTATAAAAAAAACAGGTTATATTGAACGGCCTGATTCTATCTGGTTTGAACCAACTATAAGATGTAATCTTAACTGTAACTTTTGTCATCAAAAGGACCGAAGAAAGAACTTTAAAGGGGAAATGTCTTTATCTCAAATAGATCAGTTTTTAAATAATATAAAAAAGGCCGGAGCACGGACTATTGAAATGATCGGAGGCGAGATCTTTATCAGAAAAGATATTTTTGATATACTGGACCTTATTCAATTAAAAGGGCTGAAAGTAAAACTGGGAACAAATGGAATATTATTAGATAGTAATAAGATCAAAAGATTGAAAAAGTATAACTGCATAGAGAGTATCTCCTTTTCAATTAATGGCCCTCCTGAAATACATAATCAATACAGGAATTCCAGTACGGCCTATCAGAAGACGGTGGAAGCTATCAGTAAGGTCGGTCAGGGTGATTTCATGGTGGTCATCTATTCAGTTCTTTTTCCGGAGAGCATCAGGAACATTCATTTTTTAATTACTCTGGCAAAAAATTTAAAGGTCGATCGGCTGACTTTTATGCCTGAAATGTTTTACTCTTCTGAACAGGTGAAGAAGTCCGGAAAGGTTCTTGGTCTGGCAAAAGATGAGAAATTGTATGTAGAGATCAGAAAAGAGTATACAAAAGAAGAGACTGCCGGATTAATTACTGCCATAAAAACAATCAGACAGTTAAGAAGAAAGGCTTCTTTTTTTGTTCCGGTCTTTCCCCGTATTGTTGCCCGTTATTATGCTGATTATTTTAATAGAATGATCCACAAAAAGAAGAAACTGATATGTAAACAGTTCAAGACACTTACAGTTGTTGAAAACGGAGATGTTTTTATATGTCCCTTTATTCATAAAAAGATCGGTAATATTTTGGAGCAGAGCATTGAAGCGATATGGAATAATAAAGAAATGGTGACCATGCGAAAAAAGATATTAAGGTCCAATCTTATTCCTGTCTGCTGGAATTGCTGTTCAATGGATTATCTTTAGATCTTGAATATTCAATCGACAAGGAAGAATGATATTCTGAATAGGATGAAATTTTTATTGATGCAGATTTTTTTACTGATCTATTATTTCCGTAAATTATTTTATACTCTCAGATTTTACATCGGAAATTTTTTTATTCATGTCGATCATGGAACAAAGATCGATCCTGGTTCTGTTAAGAGGATCCTCATTTTTCGTACAGACAGAATAGGGGATCTGGTTTTAACCACTCCTGCGATCTCTAACCTGCGTAAATTTTTTAAAAAGGCTGTTATTGATATTGTGGTCAATTCTTATATCCGGCCGGTAATAGAGAATAATAAAGATATTGATCATATTATTCTGAAGGATCAGTATAAAGAACCTGCCCTGGTGAAAATTTTAAAGAAGAATAAGTATGATCTGGCTGTGATCTTTCATTCTATAATAGAAGATAAAAGGATCGCTTTTAAAGCCGGTATTCCTGTCAGGATCGGGAGCAACCGGGATGGAGGGGCCTTTTATTTGACCCATTACATTCCTGACACAAGAGACGATCTCCGGCATGAGGTTCAGGCCTGCAATGATATTTTAAAGATCCTGAGGATTCCCCTGAAAGAGAATCAACTGAAAATATATCCGGACAAGAAGTATAAAACTAAAATAGAAAGAATTGCAGGTCAGCTGGGTGTGAGGAGATCAGGGAAGACCGTTATGATACATCCGTTTTCAAGGGACAGGAAGATGAGGTGGACGGAAGAACACTATGCCAGGCTCACACAGATGCTGATGGATCAGAAAAAATACAGGGTGGTTATCATTGGAAGTAAAAGCGAGATCAGTGAAGCAGAGGAGTTCGTAAAGAAGATAACGCCAACACCTGTCAATGCAGCCGGGATATTCAGTCTGGCCGAGCTCATTTCTTTTATCGGTTACGCGGATCTTTTTATAGGCAACAGTACCGGTACTATGCATATTGCCAATGCGCTGAAAGTTCCTGTGATCGCCATGTACGGCAGCAGGTATATCAGGCATCATTATAAAAGATGGTACCCCTGGAATAAAGGAGCTTATTTTTTTATCGGGGATGACAGTAAATGCAGGGTCTGTTTTCCCTGGGCCTGCAACCTGGAGTGCATGCGGTCAGTTACACCGGAGAAAGTTTTTAAGCAGGCTTTAAAGATGTTGAAATAGGGTAAAGATAAAAAAATTGGTTGAAATGAGTTACAAAAGTAGTATTAATTATAGAACAATAAAGATCAAAGGATGAAAAAGATGAAGAAGAATAAACAGCTGAAAAATATACCGGTAAAAGAATCTGCAATGGATAACCTGATGGATTTTAAGATGAAGGATAAGAATATTATAATTCTTCTGGGAATGTTTACGCTAATCCTCTTTTATAAAGTGCTCTTCAGCCCGCCCATCAGCCCTGATTTTGTCTCCCAGTTCTTTCCGTTTACCAAATACTGGAAGAGTTTTTTTGCCAGTCACGGCACACTTGCCTTCTGGCTTCCTAATATCAATGCCGGCACGCCGAATCTGGATCAAGGTACCTTTTTTCCATTGTTCAATATTTTTACTACTTATCTTTTTCCTTCAGATCTGGCATCGGGTATCGGGTATATGATCATTGTTTTTTTAACAGGAGTATTCAGTTTTATCTTTTTTAATTCTTTAAAGATGAACAGGTTTTCCGCATTTCTTTCCAGTATCATCTATATGCTGTCGGGCAGTCTGATCTCTTATTTTTATCCCGGCCATATTGGGAAGCCGATCGTCATGGCATTGATCCCTCTGACATTATTCCTGATCAATGCGGGATTAAAAAAAAGAAAATGGTATTACTTTTTCTTTACAGGCCTCT
>JAHITG010000383.1 GCA_018817865.1 Spirochaetota bacterium | reverse complement strand
TACCCTCCAGGGGCTTGTGTTCTCCATATCCTGCTGCTGAGAGCCTTTTACCTTCAACACCATTGGTAATTAAAAACCGGACCACATTTATAGATCTCTGGGTTGACAATTCCCAATTGTCACGGGGGTGTACATCATTATTTAAAGGAACATTATCTGTATGTCCTTCCACCCTTATTTTGTTCCTGATCTCTTTGTCCTGTAAAAGTTCAGCAACCTTTTCCAAAGTTGTCCGGATCTCCGGTTTTAATTCCGCGGATCCTCTATCAAAGAACGCATCATTCATCAACGTAATGACCAGACCTCTTTCATCCTCCCTTAACCGTATCTTTTTAGCCGCTATCTCCGGCTTAAAGACATAAGTGGCTTTTTTTCTGGCTTTTGCCAGTTTCCTTCCGCGCTGAGTGGAAGGGAGACTTTCTATGGTCATTCCCATGTCAGCCAGTTTACCCTTTGAAAGGGTCAATCCGCCGGGCATCATCCCAAATGAGCCCGAAAAAGCCGACAGGATCAATTTAAATTCTCTACCCTGTATCGTTGCTGTTGTTAACAGCAGAATAAAAAAAGTTAAAAGCAGGTTCATCATATCACCAAACGTGGTCATATATCCGGCCGTTGCGCGCGGCCCGCCTTGCTTTTTTCTTTTTTTTCGTTCTATAGCCATTTCTTTTTTTATCTCTTAAAAGGTTTACTTCTTCTCTCCTACTTCTTCCGCAATCTCCTGTCGTACACCCGGCGGCAGGAAGGAGACCAGACGATCTTTTACGATCCTCGGGTTATCTCCGGACTGGATCGCAAGAATACCGTTGATCATGATCTCACGAAGCAAAACCTCATCATTATGTCTGTCCCTTAGTTTATTAGCCGTTGGTATAAAGAATACGTTAGCCAGAAGTGCTCCATAATAAGTCGTTATCAGGGCTACGGCAACATTACGGACCAGTGCTTCCCTGTCTTCAATACCGGCTTTAAGGGCTAGGATCAACCCGATCAGGGTTCCGATCATACCGAATGCAGGTGCAAATGTTCCAAAATCATCAAATACTTTAATGCCGGACTCATGCCGTCCTTCCATTGCATCCGTATCCGCATAAAGGATCGTCTTGACCAGTTCCGGATCCGTCCCGTCAACGACAAGCTGAAGCCCTTTTCTTAAAAAATCATCATCCAGTTCATCCAGATCATCTTCTAATGCCAACAGTCCTTCACGCCTTGCTTTTTCAGAAAAACTGACAAGTGTCAGAATAACTTCATTCGATTTTTTAGTAGGGGAAAAAATGATCTTCGAAAAGATCCTGGGTATGGACAGATACCGTCTTAACGGGATACTGGTCAATCCGGCCATGGCTGTACCACCGATGGTAATAAAGACTGATGCAATATCAAGGAAATCCAGTGGTGTACCACCTGTAGCAAAGATACCTATTATGGCTACCAGGAAAAAACCGCCGGCTATACCTACTAAGGACGCAAGATCCATTGTACTCCTCCTTAAGGACTATTCCTGTTTTTTATTAAAATTCAATCTGTTCCGGTATTTAATGATCTCTTTTAAGATACTATCAACATTTTCTTTTACAATCACTTTTCTTCCGGAGTTAAGTGAAATAACTGTATCAGGAGTAGCTTCGATGAACTCGATCTGATGCGGATTGATCCAGAATTCAGACTTGTCAAATCTGGTTATTTTAATCATTCTTTCTTATACACTCCATTAACAGTAGTTAACTGTCCTGATCATTAAAACCTTTTATAATTGTTTTCTACCGCCGGCACCTTAAAGCGCCGGCAATGCTAATCTTTTCTATTTATTACCTCTTCAGAGTTAATAACTCCTGTATCATCTGATCAGAAGTAGTGATTGTTCTGGAATTGGCCTGAAACCCACGCTGGGTTACTATCATATCAGTAAACTGTTCTGCAAGGTCAACATTGGACATTTCCAGCGCTCCGGCCTGGATCTTCCCCCGGCCTCCTGAATCAGGCTCACCGATAATGGCCATTCCGGAATTATTGCTCTCGGCAAACATTGTTTCACCAACTGCATTTAATCCGCCCGGATTAGTAAAGACCGCCAGAGAAACCTGTGCCAGGCTGTGTTTTTGTCCATTAGAATAAGAACCTGTCACTACTCCGCTGTCATCTATCTCAAATGATTCCAAATATCCCATATTATATCCGTTCTGGGCAACAAACTTTGTGGACGAAAGAGAAGAAAACTGAGTAATTCCATTATACTGTCCCGCATCTCCCAGATTGAGGCTGATATTTAAAGGATTCTTGCCGGGAATATTGGCTTTCAAGGACACAGTAAGAAGCCCCTGGTTCACGGCTGTTCCTGCTGTATCTGTTACCCCGTTTAGAGATCCCAGCTGATCAAAATTTAATATCATCTGATTATTAGCTCCTGCAGGAGCAGCAGCAGCACCGGCAAGGTCAAGAGTGATGGGTCCATCCGCACCGGTCAATTCTGTAGTAGCTCTCCACTGGTTCTGAGCCAGTTTTTCAAATGAAAGATTCAATTGATGTACCTCACCTTCGCTGTCATAAACATCTATAGAAGTCCTGACCGTATTACGGATACGCTCTGCTTCGGTCATGTCCGGACGTATTATTTCAGTTGTAGTGTTCAGATTACTCTTCAACAGGGTCTCTGTGGTTGCTTTTGCAGGTGTTTTACCGTATAACGGTATAGTGATCTGGCCTATTGTAGAAGAAGCATCAATATATTTATTACCCTGGGCATCCTCTTGAGCTTCCCAGCCCAGCACCTTCATGCCGCTGGCAGGATTAACCAGTGTACCTTCTTTATCAACTTCAAAAGTTCCTGCTCTGGTATAAAACTTCTGATCACCTTTCGCTACAATAAAGAACCCTTCACCCTGTATTGCCAGGTCAGTATTCTTTCCTGTTGTCTGGATACTGCCTTCAGAAAAGATCTTATCTATCGAGGCTACTTTCATTCCAAGACCCGATTGCTTGGGGTTTACTCCACCTTTATCTTCCGTGGGTGAAGCAGCTCCGGATAATGTCTGATACAGCAGATCCTGAAAACTGACTCTCGAATATTTGAATCCATAGGTATTCACATTGGCTATGTTATTACCTACAACATTCATTCTCACATTGTGGTTCTTTAAACCTGAAACTCCTGAATATAATGACGGCATCATAGGGCATCTTCTCCTTTTTTAATAAATTTAATTCTTTGTTCCCTTATCGGAATTTAAATTATTTCCTTCATTGATAATGATCCCTATTACCTGATTTAATTTAAATACTCTATTATTCACTCTCAATCCCGGCTGGGTGCTGTCGGTCAGATCGATCTCCTGGACTTTTCCAGTAATTATCTTTTGGGTATAAGGGTCCAGGATCTTTACATCTTTACCGAGAAAAAAGAATGCTTTGTTCAGATCCGTAGTATTATGCATCTTCGTCATGTTCGCATTCATCTCCATCATCTGTTCGAG
>JAHITG010000382.1 GCA_018817865.1 Spirochaetota bacterium | reverse complement strand
AGGATACTGATGACACCTTATGTGGCTTATGATAAATATATCTTTATAGGCACAGATGAAAAGATATATATTCTTAACGAATGGGGATTATTATATACGGATTACACTATACCTTTAACTTCATTTACTGTTCAGGGACTCGAAAAGATATGCTTCTGTTCACGTGACGGGTATCTGTATAATGTAAATTTACTATGGTTAACAAAAGGTCTTAAAAAGGAGGTGAGTTTTGATACTCATTAATTCAAAACTAAATTTAAAAATAACCATAAGGAGGGATAAGAAATGAAAAAAACAGCAGTATGTATTCTTTTGATCATGCTGTTATCAGCATTGGATCTTCACGCTAAATATGAAAATTTAAAAGGGTTCAAAGTAAAACGCTTCCCCTTTTTCATCTACAATGATGCTTCATATAAACTAAATCATTATTATGTGGGTAAAATGATGGGTGATTTTCGATTTCTGAAGATCGACAGTTCATTCAGAAAAGAACCTAAAAGCGGTAACACTTGCATCAGAATAGAATATCCGATCCTTCAGGAAAACAACAAAGGTTGGGCTCAACTATCCATCTCCCAGAATCCTGTTAATTACTGGAATTCGTTAAGGGGTGGATATGACCTGACTTTCGCAAAAAAGCTTTTTTTTTATGCTAAAGGGACGAATGGCGATGAAATTGTAGAATTCAAAATGGTAAAGATCGATGGTGCTGATACAGACAATACGAAACTGACCACCGGAGCTTTACGATTAACAAAAAAATGGAAACTGTATGAGATAGACTTGAGTGATTCACAATTGGATGAGATAGCCGGCGGGTTTTCGATCTTTATGGCAAATAAACTGAATCCGAATGGTTGTGTTATATATCTTGATCAGATCTATTATTCTGACCAGGCAAAACCGACCAATTTAAGCAGTAAAAATTCTTCAGATCAATTCAAGTATTGATCTGTTTTACGAGGGATCAACTTCGGTCAGATCGGTCCCTTATGCAATAATGCGTTCTGATCTTATCTTTTAAGATCAGATCCAATGATTGGGGATATTTTAACAAAAGGAGTAAAAAATATTTATGAAAAATCTAAAGGTCGTTATCTTTCTTTTGCTTTTGTTTTTAAGCAACCGATTGTACCCGCAGAGTACGCAAAGTGCACAGGGTATGCAGGGAACGAGCTTTAATTCATTAAATAACGAGGATGAAGAATCAAATTATGTACCGGGTAAAAATGTTGATGGATTTCCATTCTACGTTTATTATGACGCACTGGCCAGAAACAATCATTTTGTTCCAAGCGGTTTAATGGGAGACTGGTCTGATATTATTGTCAACGGGATCTATCAAAAAAATCCTAAAAAAGGTAAATACTGTATTAAACTCCAATATACAGTAAAAGAGGAATCCCAGAAAGGATGGGTCAGTATCTCCTGGCAAAATCCTGCTTTTAACTGGGGAGGAGTTAAAGGAGGATATAACCTCTTTAAAGCTAAAAAACTTTATTTTTATGCCCGCGGAAGATTTGGAGGAGAGAAGGCGGAATTCTTAATAGGAGGTATAAAGGGATTCTTCAGTGATACGGTTGAAAACAAATCTACAGGCCTGATCTCCCTCACGACCAACTGGCAATTATATGAGCTGGACCTGACGGATATTGATCTGACCTATATCTCCAGAGGGTTCTGTGTGATGCTCTCCAGTTCCGTTAATCCGGAAGGATGTACGATATATCTGGATGAAATATTCTACACTGATACACCTCTTTTACACAATGAACAACACCAGACCCTCTCCTTCACAAATAGTAACAGAAAGATTAAAAAAGTTGCTGTAATGGAATTCGAAAACACTTCAAGATCAAAAGACCTGAATTATTTAAGTAAAGTGATCTCAGAAGCGGTATCAACATCATTGGCAAAAATAAAAGAGATCACGGTAATGGATATAAAAAGCATCGATAACAACCTGAAAACACTGTCCCTGACAATTGAAAATTTTCACTCATTAAATGAGGATAAGGTTTTAGGAAAGATAATGGGATTGGATATAATCATTAGAGGAAGTTATGTTGAAGTTAAAAATCAGATACTGATCAATATAAAATTAGTAGACATTTTAACGGGATCAGTTATTGCATCAGACCAAAAAAGGGGAACAACAGGAAAAGACCTGTTCCTGCTTCTGGATAAGACTTCAGCTTATATTAATGAACAGATAAAAGAGCTCAACGAATCATTAAAAGAGAAATAACTTAAAAGTGTACATACTAATAATTTAACAAAAGGAGGTGCTGAATATTAAAATTGAAATATTAAAATTTCACCAAGGCATATAATGCCAATCAAATAATAGAGGAGGAAAAACCAATGAAAAAGTATTTGATCATAAGTTTAACAATAATATTTACTCTTTCTCTCTCTCTTTATGCTGAAGAAAGCGGGTCAGAAAAAGGAAAAGCAGTAACAAATTTCCCTTTTTACATCTTTACTGAGTTTAAAAGCAAATCAAACCATTATTTTCCAAGCGGATGGATGGGTGATCACGGCGATCTAAAAGTAAAACAAAACTACAAAAAGAACGCAAAAGGCGGAACAACAGCCATCCAGATCAAATATACCGCTGAAGGAAAACAAGGCCAGTCATGGGCCGGCATTTACTGGCAGAACCCGGCTAATAACTGGGGGACCCAGAAAGGCGGATTTGATCTTCGAAAAGCAAAGAGCCTTCAATTCTACGCACGAGGTGAAAAAGGGAGTGAAGTAGTTGAAGTAAAGATGGGAGGGATCACCGGACGGTACTCTGATTCGGACTCGGAGACATCCGGAAAGATCGTCCTGACAGATGAATGGAAACTTTACACCATTGACCTGTCAGACCATGACCTTTCTTATGTAGGCGGAGGTCTCTGTGTGATCTTTACAGCTGATGATAATCCTGACGGCTGTACATTATATCTGGATGAGATCCTTTATTCCGATCAAAAATAATTGTATTTTCTAATGCCCCTTTTGCAGAGGTTCTCCTGATTCATTATTAGAATAAGATTCCGGAGAACCTCTGTAATACTGAAATACTGAAGATTTCCTTCTTATTCTTCCCTAAAAGGATCATATAAAACCATTAAAAAAAATCCTTAAATTTTTACTTGAAAATAAAATTATAAATATTATATTATACATTACTATCGTAAAACGAGACAATTATTGTTCAAGGAGGTAACTGGATAATTAATTTATACAATAGTAAGTATGTAATGCATAAGGAACATAAAATTTTATTTAGAGGTGTTAAAATGAAAAAGATTATTTTGTTAAGTCTGATGTTATCAGTCCTGGGCTCATCAGCCTTATCAGCTATGGACGAAGATGCATTAAAAGGCACGAAAGTAAAAAAATTCCCATTTTATATTTACGATGATTTTCGAAGTAAACTGAACAACTACATCCCCAGTGGTTGGATGGGGGATCATGGGGATATAAAGATCCAGGATAATCATAAAACAGACCCTAAAAAAGGCAAGACATGCATGAAGATCATATACAGTGCCGAAAAAAAGCAGGGCGCAGGCTGGGCCGGCATTTACTGGCAGAACCCGGCTAATAACTGGGGGACTCAGAAAGGCGGATTTGATCTGACAGGTGCAAAGAAGATCCTTTTTTATGCTAAAGGAGAGAAAGGCGGTGAGATCATGGAAGTTAAATTCGGAGGTATCACCGGCCAGTATTCAGATTCGGATTCCGCTTCAACCGGACCGATCGAATTAACAAAAAAATGGAAATTATATGAGATCGATCTGACAGATCTGGATCTCTCCTATATTGGCGGAGGTTTCTGTGTTGTCTTTACAGCAAATGACAATCCTGACGGATGTACTTTCTATTTTGATGAAGTCTTCTATACTGATAAAGTTAAATAATATCATCAATACTAATGATAAAAAAAGCGGTGTATGATCAAAGGGTCATATACCGCTTTTTTTTAAAGGTCCCCTTTCTATTAATTCTTTTTAAAGAAGTAGTGGACTTGACATTTAATTTTTATTACATTAGTTTAATTTTATGACTGTAATCGAAAAGATCAAACACTATCTGACATTGCAGAACATTGAAAAGTCTCTTCTGGTTATGCTGCTTGTCTATTCCCTAATACTGGGATCGACCTTAGGTTTTATGTATTATTCACTGAAGAATTTGACCGGAATCAAAGAACTGGAAGATTATCGCCCGTCAATCCCCACCAAGCTTTATGATATCAATGGCAGGCTGATCAGTGAATATTTTATCGAACAGAGAAAGATCATTTCCATAGATCTTGTACCCAGACATTTTATAGAAGCCCTGATCGCCGTGGAGGACCAGAGTTTCTATACACATAAAGGGATCAATTTTCAGGGTATTATCAGAGCCTTTATAGTTAACATCCTTTCGGGTTACATAAAAGAAGGGGGAAGCACCCTGACCCAGCAATTGTCAAAGACACTCTTTACTTCTAGAAAACGGTCCTATTTCCGCAAGATAAAAGAAGTCTGGTATGCTCTTCAAATGGAGAAGATATACACAAAAGAAGAGATCCTGGAATTTTACTTTAATGAAATGTATTTCGGCCACGGTGCTTATGGTATTGAAGCGGCAGCTAAACTCTACTTTGATAAACCAACAGATAAATTGACACTTGCTGAAGGAACACTCCTGGCTGGACTTCCCGCAGCACCAAATAAGTACTCACCGTTAAGAAATCCTGTCCTCTCCATGAAAAGACACTGGAAAGTATTCAAGAACATGGCCTCCAGCGGTATTATTGAGAAGAAGGAAGCTAAAGAATCCTATTACGATTTCTGGAGGTCCTACCAATCAAAAATAATATCACCCAATATTTCCCTCTGGAAAACAAGGCTAGATAAAGCCCCTTATTTTACTGAATATATAAGACAAAAAGTGGAAGAAGAATTCGGAACATCCACTATTTATGAAGAGGGCTTAAAGATATACACTACCCTGGATCTCGATTATCAGACCGCTGCCCAGGAAGCTATGTTTTCCAAACTGAAAGAGCAGAATGAACTTTATTATAACTCCATTAACATTATTAAAAAACACTTTGATAAAAATTTTACGGATCTTATATCCCTGTTCGGGTTAATGCTGGATTATTCTAAAATAAACCAGTTAAGTAATCTAAAAGAGATCAACCGATTCAATAATGTTTTTAAAAAGAATATTGTTGATAATATGGATATGGTTTCTCTTTTATTCGGTCTGGATGATGTACAAAAATTCATAAACAATTACAGGGTTAAAACGACCAAAAAATTAAAAGGGAAAAAAGTTGAAGGAGCCCTGATCTCTATTGAACCCCAGACCGGCCAGATCGCGGCTATGGTAGGAGGAAGCGGTTTTTCTTCAGAAAACCAGATGAACAGGGCTGTTCAGTCGAGAAGACAGATCGGATCTGCTTTTAAACCTTTTGTTTATATCGCTGCTCTGGACACGGGAAAATATACACCCGCCACAACCTTTATTGATGAACCTATTTTATATATAGATAAGGAAGGAAATGAATGGATACCCAACAATTACAGCGGGAAGTATTACGGCCTTGTTACATTACGAAAAGCATTAATGAGATCGATTAATATTATCTCTGTAAAACTGGCTGATGATATCAGTGTTGAAGAAGTTCATACATTAGCTTCACGTATGCTTCATATTTATGATTATAAGGAACAGGTCAAGTACCTGCCAAATGACCTCTCCCTTGCTTTAGGGACTGCCAGCGTTACCCCGCTGCAGATGGCAAATGCATTTGCTATCCTGGCTAATAATGGAAGAGATGTCATACCCTACTCCATCAGATACATAAAGGACAGAAACAACAACATGGTTAAAAATTATGAAGTAAAAGTACAAAGAAAATATAAATCTCAGATCATCACTCCCCAGATCACTTTTCTGATCACTCAAATGCTCACCAGTGTTCTGAAATCCGGAGGTACGGCCTGGAATGCTGCTATTCAGCAAAACTACTTCCTTGAGTCCGCCGGAAAAACCGGAACAACGGATAACTGGAAAGATACATGGTTCGTAGGCTACAACAGGAAACTGGCCACAGCTGTCTGGGTAGGCTTTGATGATCCCTCTATCTCACTGGGATTAAGCCAGGATGGAGGCCATGTTGCCGCACCTATATGGATGAACTTCATGAAAAATGCATTTAAGAACCGCTATGCTCCAAAATTCAACATGCCTGAGGGGATAGAGACCATAACGATCTGCAGGGATTCCGGGAAGTTTCCCTCAAATTACTGTAAGGATGTAGGGGAAGAATATTTCCTGAAAGGGACCGGACCAACGGAAACCTGTATTGAATGTAAGGATGGATACAAGCAATATGACATGGATCCAACAAAGATAGATGAGCTCCTGAACAAACAAAGAGATGAAAAGAAAGAGAAACTGCAGCTGCAATTCAAAGGTTTAAAATTGAATAAAACAAAATTGAAATAACCCGAAAGGGGAGAGAGAAGGTCATGCTCTATCATGAAGAGGAATTGGAAAATGAGGGAATAAAATATGCGCTATCCCTTTTAGCAGGCGCCATTAAAACGGCACCTAAATCCAAGGGGATCAATACCCTCCAAACGATCGTACTTACAGATAAAGATAAAGACAGGATCGCAGATGAAATGCAGAAGAATGAAAAAACAGCCTTTCAGAGGGATTCAATAAATCTTAAAAAGGCTCAAGCCGTTATCCTTATTGGTGTCAAAACCCTGCATATCGGGCTGGATTGCGGCATGTGCCGGCATAAAGACTGCAATGAAAGTAAAGAAAAAAATGGATTATGCATCTTTAACCTTACAGACCTCGGGATCGCTCTGGGATCTCTTGTCTCATCCGCTTCTCAAATGAAGATCGACAACAGGATCATGTACACGATCGGATTCACTGCAAAAAACATGGGTTTCTTTGAAAAGGAGTATGACATTATAATGGGCATTCCTTTAAGCTACAATCATAAGAACATCTTCTTCGACCGCAAATAAGAAAAATACCACAGAGACACAGAGTCTCAGAGTAAAACAGCTCCTTTATTTAAAATTACAAAATATATAACTATAAAAAAAATTATTAATAACTCCCAATGCATTTTTAAAAAAGTATTGGTCAAGAAATTTTAAAATGAATTGAAAAATACATTTTAAAGTTTCTCCTTACCTTTTTT
>JAHITG010000381.1 GCA_018817865.1 Spirochaetota bacterium | reverse complement strand
TTTCTGATATCCCCGATTTGGACCTCGAAGAGAAAAAATAAGGATTTATATTAGTATTTATAAGCCATGTTCCGATAGTTTATTCCGGAACATGGCTTTTTTTATTTTCACAGAAAATATTTATTTAGCCAGGTGAAAGGTGATCCCGATCAGTAAGCAGGCACCGCTTCCATAGGCCAGTCCGTTTCTCAATTCATGTAACTGGTGCCTTCTCTTGTTGTCCCCTCTGTCCAGGGCTCTCTCTTCTTCATACCATGACCAGCCGGACCCGACCAGGCAGAGTGCTGAAGTAATATACCAGAAGGCCGGCTTTGTCAGCAGAGAATTACCAAGGCAGCAGTCACTCCCTTTGACAAGCTGGGCATTAACATACTCCGTCCTGTTTCCCGGTACCGATACAGTAGAATAAAAACTGCGATATCCGCTCTTCTTTATTCGCAAATTATATTTATCTTCCGGGATCTTTTCCAGAAAGAGGGGAGTTGCTCCTTTTAAGGAGCTGTTAAGATAGACATTCGCATCTGAAGGAGTGGAGGTTACTCTTAAATTCCCTTTTGGCTTTTCTATCAGGTTAAATGTGTACGATGATAATTTGCTGTCCATGATCTGTATTTTGTCGTTAAAGTCATGATACCCGTATTTTTTAAGACTGATATCATGATATCCTGCGGGAATGTTCTTAATAGTACTTCCCGTGGTTCCCATCTTCTTGTTGTCAAGATAGAGATCACATGGTGTGGGCGTGGAAAGGACTATCAGATCTCCCTTTAATGCATCAAGCGTTGCAGTGATATTGTTTGGATATCCGCCGGAGAAGCTGATCTGTTTCTCCCAGGTGCGGTACCCGGTCTTCCTGAATGTTATATTGTAACTCCCGTCTGTAAGATCAACTAATTCAAAGGGGGTAACACCGACGATCCTGTTGTTCATCATTACTTCAGCACTCCCCGGAGTGGAAGAGAATGAATACTTTTTTACCTCTTTTTGCAGTGAATATGTTCTATTTACTTCCTGCTCTGTCCCCGTGATCTGCAATCGTGTGCTGTAGGGGTTATATCCCGATTTAGTTAAATTTACAACATAGTCTCCAGCGCCTATTTTAAATCGCAGGGGGGTATTTCCGTAAGAGATATTATTAAGCTGCACCTGTGCACCGTCAGGAGTAGAATTGAGGGAAAGATAGGTTTCCTTTGCCAGGAGATCTATGTTGATCTCTTCTGCTTCTTCTGACTCTATGATAACATTGCCTGTCCAATCCTGGTAATTCTGTTTTTTGATCGTCACTCCATAGTTACCGGGATCCAGTGTGATGATCCCGGGTGTTACGTTTTGCAGTTTATTATTTATATAGATCGATGCATCCGGCGGTCTGGTGATCACGGTAAGAGTTCCTTTTTTTATAACCACCGGCTGTGCTTCCACTATTGGCTCCAGGTTATATGATAATTGTTCTACTGCTCCAGGGCTTAAATCTATATCCTCTGAGATATTTTTAAATCCCGTTTTTGTGATCTCTATCTTGATCTTGCCGGGCTGGATACTGTCTGATATAAAGGGAGTTAATCCGTAATTCATACCAAGGATCCTGATCATTGCCTTGTCCGGGTAGGTGTTGATGCTGAGGGTGGCTTTATTTAAAGACAGGATGATATCCCTCTGTAAATGGTCACCTACATTTATCTTGATCACTTCACGGTACTCGGAATGATCCTCTTTTTTTATTGAGAGATTATAGGTCCCAATATCCACAAGTTGTGAAGCGATGGGGGTCTTTCCTATAAGCTTATCATTTAAAAGTATGTCTGCGGAATCGGGAAATGTTTTTATTGATATTAAGCCGTTCTCCTTAACCAGGGGGAATGTATAATCCTTGGTCTTATCAGCTTCTACTTCAATATCTTTTAATACTTCATTATATTCGCTTTTTACCAGGCGGAGGGAATGTATCCCGGCCTGAATGTTCTTTACAAGGTAAGGGGTTGTACCGTATTTTATATTATCTATATAAATGGAAGCTGCCCTGGGCGTTGAATCAATGTTGACATTACCTCTGAATATCTCTTTTTCAAATGTGATATGAACAGGGGATGGAGTTTCGGAATTGATGATAACAACCTTACTGACCGGTTTGTATCCTGAAAGAGTGGCCTGTATACTGTAATTCCCGAAGAGGAGGCCGTCTTTTCTGACAGGGGATTTCCCAACAACAGAACTGTTCAGCTTAATAGATGCATCCGGAGGAGTGGTTGAAATACTCAGGCTGGCCGTGATCTTTTCAAGGGTGACATTAACATTCATATTTTTATTGTAATTTACCTCAAAGTTGAAATCCTTGTAGGTCCTGTATCCGTCTTTCTGGATGGTCAGCTGGTATGTACCGAACTTGAACTTTTTTGAAACAGGGGTGGTGCCGATATTCTCATTGTTTATAATGACAATGGCCCCATTAGGAGTAGAATTAAATGAGACATTGACTTCCGTGATCGGTACTGTGATCTCTACCTCGATCAAAGTTGACGCCTTGTTTGACGGGATCTTCTCCCAGTCATTTTTTACTTTTTTTAAAGCAACTGCTACATAGTAATACGTGATCCCTTTTTGTATTTTGGTATCTACAAATGTGCTCTTTTTTGTGACCTGAACTTTTGAATAGGCGCCATCTTTTTCCGTGCTCCTGTAGACAACAAACTGGTGAACATCCATTGTGGGCAGGGTGACAGTGATGGAGCTTTTACCGGCTGAAACAGAGATATTGAATTCCCCTGAATCACTGAAATATTGCGTTTGGCCTAATTGCAGGCCTTCCTGTTCTGCATATAATTGACAACTTAAAAATATTATGATCAGCATTAATAGGATTAACTTTGTTTTCATAATGGTTCTCCTCTTAAAAAAGAATTATGTAAATATTTTAAATTAAAATCGAGCTGATTCAAGCATGTTTTTTTTGATTTTAGATTATTCATTTAACTATAGTAATATACATCAAATGAAATAATTTGTCCAATTTTTATGATCTCTTTATTGTTCCATGGATGAACAGGTATAAAGCCGGAACAATAAAGAGAGAGAGGATAGTTGAAAAGAGGAGACCGGTAATAATGGTAAGTGCAAGGGGCTGCCATAAATTACTGCCTTCACCGGTGTTCAAGAGGATGGGCAGAAGACCCAGGACTGTGGTAAGGGTGGTCATGAAGATCGGCCGGAGCCTGGAATAGGAGGCCTTGATCAGAGCCTGTTTGATGGCTGTTCCTTTTTTT
>JAHITG010000380.1 GCA_018817865.1 Spirochaetota bacterium | reverse complement strand
CTGTTCACCATGATGCTTTCGATCCCCATTTCCCGCAAAGCCATAGAACAGTGGACACAGCAGGCATCAAATTCGATACCCTGGCCGATGCGGTTGGGGCCGCTTCCGATAATGAGTGCTTTTGGTTTTTTGTTGACCCGGACTTCATCTTCCTTTTCATAGGTTGAATAATAGTAAGGTGTATATGCAGGGAATTCTGCTGCACATGTATCTACCAGTTTATATGTTGGAAGGATCTTGTTTCTGATCCTGTATTTTCTGATCTCCGGTTCGCTTTTTTTTGTCAGGTACCCTATTTGATGATCAGAAAAACCGTTCTGCTTTGCGATCATGATCAGTTCCGGGTTGATCTTTTCATATTTCAGCTGGTCCTGAACTTCAATGATCTCTTTTATCTGATATAAAAACCATTTGTCGATCATGGACAGTTTATGGATCTCTTCGATGGACATACCCAGAATCAGTCCGTATTTAATATTGAATATCCGATCACAGTTGGGCTTCTCGATCTTTCTCTTTACTTCATCCAGAATCCTGGTCAGGTCCTGTCTTTCAAGGCTCAGTGCTGTTGCTATGATCCTGGAAAAAGCGGATCCGTCTCCTCCCAGCCCGTATCGTTTGATCT
Source organism: Spirochaetota bacterium (assembly GCA_018817865.1). Taxonomy (GTDB): domain Bacteria; phylum Spirochaetota; class JAHITG01; order JAHITG01; family JAHITG01; genus JAHITG01. The sequence continues at coordinate 1,506 of JAHITG010000380.1, read as the reverse complement.
CCAATCCGCGGAGAGCTTTCTGGAGGGACTCTTTAAAGGTTCGACCGATCGCCATCACTTCGCCTATGGATTTCATGGAAGTATTTAAAGTCTGGTCATCATTGTAGAATTTTTCAAAGGCGAATCGCGGTATTTTGGTTACTACATAATCCAATACCGGCTCAAAGCTGGCCGGTGTCTTTTTTGTGATATCATTGGGGATCTCATCCAGTGTATATCCTATGGAAAGTTTTGCAGCAAATTTGGCAATGGGGAATCCGGTAGCTTTACTGGCCAGGGCAGAGCTGCGGCTTACTCGGGGATTCATCTCGATAACGATCATTCGGCCGGTATCAGGATGAAGAGCAAACTGAATATTGCTTCCCCCTGTCTCAACACCGATCTCACGGATTATTTTTATGGATGCATTCCGCATCAGTTGATACTCTTTATCTGTCAGGGTCTGGGCAGGAGCGACCGTGATCGAGTCTCCCGTGTGGATCCCCATGGGATCAACATTTTCAATAGAACAGATAATGATCACATTATCCTTGATGTCCCGCATAACTTCCAGCTCAAACTCCTTCCATCCTATAAGGGATTCTTCGATCAGGATCTCATGAACAGGGCTTTTTCGGAGGCCCCAGTTCACTTTCTCTTCAAATTTTCGTTCGTCCCTTGCCGGGGCAGAGCCTTCTCCTCCCAGTGTAAAGGAAGGGCGGATGATCAGCGGAAACCCGACTTTTTTTGCGATCTGTTTTGCTTCTTTCAGCGACCGGGCATAACCGCTTTCAGGAACTTCCAGCCCTATTTTGCGCATGGCTTTTTTAAAGAGGCCCCTGTCCTCTGCTTTTTTAATGGCATGTTCTTTAGCCCCGATCAGCTCAACATTATATTTTTTCAGGACCCCTTCTTTTGCCAGAAGCAGTGCCAGGTTCAGGGCTGTCTGCCCGCCCATGGTGGGCAGGAGCGCATCGGGCCTCTCTTTCTGTATGATCTTTTCTATATAAGGGACGGTCAGCGGCTCGATATAGGTCCGGTCAGCCAGTTCCGGGTCCGTCATGATCGTGGCCGGGTTGGAATTGACCAGTATTACTTTATATCCTTCATCTTTTAAAGCTTTCACGGCCTGTGTGCCGGAATAGTCAAATTCACAGGCCTGGCCGATCACGATCGGGCCTGATCCGATTATCATTATCTTTTTTATGTCCGTTCTCTTGGGCATTCTATATTTATCCTCAATTATTATATATTTAAGTTTTGGTAGCCGCAGGCTTCAGCCTGCGCATATGTCCTGTATAAATCCGCAAGCTGAAGCTTGCGACTACCTGTTTTGTTTATTTTTGTACTTTAATTTTGGTAGCCGCAGGCTTCAGCCTGCGCATAAAATCAAATCATTTTTTTTATATCAAAATGTAATGAACCGCTATATGGATAAACTATCCATTCATCAATTAATCCTTTTCTTACAGGATTGTTTAATATATAAAAAATATGCTTTTTTAAATCTTCCTCAGTTCGTAAAAT
>JAHITG010000379.1 GCA_018817865.1 Spirochaetota bacterium | reverse complement strand
TATATGAATTTTATAGAATATCTGAGAAAAAGGAACATATCCGTTAATTTCGTGGACGAGTTTGATTTTATAGAAAGCGAGAAGGCAAAAAGACTTGTTGAATGTAAAAAGGATGTTGTTATCCTTCTGGATAGTATTACCCGGTTAGCCCGTGCTTATAACCAGGTGGTGCCTACCAGTGGAAAGATATTATCCGGAGGAGTTGACAGTAATGCCCTCCATAAACCGAAAAGATTTTTTGGTGCAGCCCGTAATATTGAAGAGGGTGGAAGTTTAACGATCATCGCAACTGCTTTGGTAGATACAGGGAGCAGAATGGATGAAGTTATTTTTGAAGAGTTTAAAGGAACCGGGAATATGGAGATCCATTTAGACAGAAACCTCGCAGATAGAAGGATCTTTCCTGCGATCGATCTTAACCGAAGCGGGACAAGAAAGGAAGAGCTTCTTTTGCCTGAGGACGAATTGCCCAAGGTCTGGGTCTTGCGGAAAGTTTTGAGTCCTCTGACACCGGTCGAAACGATGGAGCTGCTTGTCGATAAAATGAAAGCTACCAAGAGCAATGCTGATTTTCTCAACTCAATGTCCACTAATGGATAATATAGTTTAAGGAAGCAACCGGGATAGTTCTTGTATTTAATGCAAGAGAGCTTTTCATGCATGGACCTACATAATAGAATATTCTGAAGAGAGACGTTTGTCGATTTTTTGGATCAGTTCGGATGTTTTAGCTCCAAATTCACCTTCGATCTTTGACAATTTTTCCCTTGTCTTTAAAAGATCATCCATGATCTCTATCAATCCCAGTATCGCAATTTTAAAAGTAGGCAGATCCTGGCCTTTTTCAGCGATCTCGTTTAACCGGTTATTGATATAGGCTGCGATCTTTTTAACATATTCTTCAGATGCATCTGTCTTTAGTGTATAGGTACTTCCAAATATTTCGATCCGGATAACATTATTTTCACTTTTATTCATTACCAGTCCTCTCCTAATTTAAATTCGTCGTTCTCATCATTACTGTTCATATCTTTATCCAGATCCAATTCATTTTCATCTTTTTTTAAAGCTTTGTTCACTTCTTCATCTTGTTCATAATCTTCCGGATTTTCCGGCGTATCTTTTCCATCATCTGAAATTTTAATTTCAGTTTTGGAATTCACTTCTGTTTTTTCAATATCATTTATAGAAGCGTCAAATTCAATAGTATCTTCATTTTCACCTATTGTTTCCGGACCGGGATCCACAGGCGTAATCCCCCCCAGCTGTTTTGCTATGTCTTCAGTTTCTCCGGGTTCTATCGATATTTCATCCTCTGAAGACGATATGCTTTCAGCAGACTCATCTGTACTGATCTTTCCCTGGATCTGATCAAGATTCTGAAGCATGTTTTCGATCTTGTTCTTTATTGTTTCCTGGCTGGTAGATGACTCTTCATATTGCTCTTTTAGATTTTTGTACTCTTCTTCCCTTGTTCCCAGTTTGCCCGTTTTTTCATTAAGATCCTCTTTGAGTTTTTTGTTTTCTTCAATCAGCTTTAAATTGTCCTTCTGTAATTTTTGAGACATATCCAGTATTTTGCCAATTTTTTCATCCAGCTGGTCAATTTTATTGGTAGAATCACTCATATAAATACCTCCTGCTATAATAGAAATCTGACGCCTAGAAAATACAGATCATCAAAAAAGAGATCATCACCTTCCTGATACACTTCATAATCCAGAATAAAAGCTGCTCCTCCTGTTATGGAAATTGCATTTGATATATAGATCTGTAATCCCGGTGTTATAAGAAAATAAGTGGGATAGATGCTGTATTTACTCCATGTTTTTACCCAATTGAATTCCAGAAAAAGATCATAGGAGAATAAAAGCCAATCCGGCTCGAAATAGTATTTCAACCCCGTGTTCCAAAGGAAAAAATCATCCAGATGGGGATACTGTTCCCATTCAGGAGCTTCTTTATCAGACCATGGATAGCGGCCGGGCCATAAAAATTTTACAAGAGTATTTACGATCCCAAAAATATAGATCTTTTTTGAGGAACTCCAGAATGAATCACCAAATTGAAGATAATCTTCACCCATGTGGGATGCAAAAGAGTAAATAAAATCGACATCCAGAGAAAAGTTGTCGATGATCTGACTATAGAGTACGCCTAGGCGGAAATCAGGTAATCCAAGACTGTATGGGGAGAATACCTTTTCAACCTCTTTTGTAGGGCCGGTGGCGGAGTTGAATCCGATAATAAGATCTATCTGGTTAAGGACCACTCTTTTTGAGATGGAGGGATGATAATGGAACATAAAACTCTTCATATCAAATTTCAGGTATAGGAGGATATCACCGAATGTTTCCGGCTCATTCCTGATATTTTTCAGTTGAATGTAAGGGAATATTCCGATAAATTCTACTCTTTTAGCAAGACCCAGATGCATTACAAAGGGAATTTCAAAGACGCTGCCGATGCCTCTTTTATGGTATTCAAAAAGGCCCACACCGAGTTTAAATTTATCCCGTTCAACAAGGGGTGCCTCTTTTGTAAAGACATAGGATAAGAGTGCTGATGGAAATAAAAGCAGGATAATCAGAAAGAAAGCGAGCATCGTTACAATATCTTTTTTTCTTTTATTCATGTCTGGAAAATGTATACCCAAATTCTGTGGATCATGGACCGATATATATAATATCAGGATTCATAAGTATCTTCATTTTTACAATAATAAGTGTAAAATATAAATTTAAAAATATATTTCCATTATTTTTTATAGAAGATCACTTACAGGACAATGGCCACTCAGATAAACCGGGTTATTTTATATTTATTAATATAAAAATATATGTGCAGTACTGCTGTGGTTTCATTTTTAAGCAATTCAAATAGAATAGTTTATTTATTTCAAGTTCAGGAGAAGCTCACAGGAAACTTAGCTTTTTTTAGGTTCTATTGCATTACGGGCTTCATCTGCGATCTTATCGAAAGAAGCAGCATCTTCAACAGCAATATAGGCCAGTATTTTTCTGTTCAGAATGATATTAGCCTTTTTCATTCCCGCAATGAATTTACTGTAAGAGATATTTCTGTTGCGGCAGGCTGCATTTATTCTGGCGATCCACAAACTGCGAAAATTCCTTTTACGGGCCCTTCTGTCTCTATAAGCATATCGCAGAGCTCTCATAACCGCTTCTTTTGCTGTTTTGAAGAGCTTACTCTTTCTGCCCCAGAATCCTTTAGCCTGTTTTAATATTTTCTTTCGTCTCTTTCTTGTTGCAACTGAATTTTTTACTCGACTCATCTATATAACTCCTTATTTGATAGTCTAAGAATTTAAAAGCCTACAAGTCTAAGAGCAGGTAATACTTAAAAAACTCTTACTCTTAGAGCGATGAACCTTTAAACCATCCTAGTAGGGGATCATCCTCTTGATATTCTTTTCTTCACTTTTAGCGACCAGGCCTGACTTTCTTAAGCCCCGTTTCCTCTTGGGTGATTTCTTAGTTAAGATATGACTCGTAAAAGCCTTTCCGCGTTTTACTTTACCTTTAGCCGTCTTTCTAAATCTTTTCGCTGCAGCTTTGTTGGTTTTTATTTTATTTTTTGCCATTTTTTCATCTCCTTAATAACTTTAAAGCTCATTTTTTAAAAATAGTTCTAAGTAATGATTTATTTTTGTGAAACCGGTGCAAAAACAACTGTAATATTTCTGCCTTCAAGTTTTGGCATATATTCCGGCTGTCCCAGCTCGGCCAGGTCTTCTTTTAATTTTTCCACCATAGCCATTCCCAGGTCCTGATGAGTGATCTCTCTCCCTTTAAAGAAAATGTTCACTTTTACTTTATCCTTATTAGCCAGGAACTTTTTAATATGTCCTAATTTGGTCTGGTAATCATGTTCCTGAGTTTTTGGGCGAAAACGCATTTCCTTTACAACGATGTTCTTTTGATGCTTTTTTGATTCCTTGAGTTTCTTTTCCTGCTCATACTTATACTTTCCCATATCAAGGATCTTACAGACCGGCGGGTCTGTATTCGGTGAAATTTCAATCAGGTCCAGTCCAAATTCCTTAGCCTTAGCAATAGCATCTTCGGTCTTCATGACCTCGGCATCACCGTCGGGGAATACCACTCTTACTTTAGGTGCACGAATCCAGTTGTTAACCCTTAACCTGGGTTGATAGGTTCGTTTTTTTCTTTTTTTTATAATGTCCACCTCACCTTTAAATTTTTTTATCTTTTATCTCTTCTTCAAGTTTCTTTATCATTTTATCTAATGAAAACTGGCCCAGGTCGCCTTCTTTATAACTTCGGACCGATATTTTATTTTCGTTCTCTTCATTCTTCCCTACGATGAAAAGGTAGGGGGTCTTTTTAGTGATCGCTTCTCTTATCTTAAGGCCCATCTTTTCATTTCGATCGTCTATCACAACACGAATATTACTCTTTTTAAGTTCTATTTCAATTTTTTTTGCATATTTATTCTGATTTTCCGTGATCGGGATCATCAGCACCTGGGTCGGTGCCAGCCAAAGCGGAAAGGCACCTTTATAATGTTCGATCAGGATACCCATGAATCTTTCAAATGAACCCAGTAAGGCTCGATGGATCATAACCGGCCGGTGTTCTTTTCCATCCTGACCGACATACTGCATATCGAACCGTTCCGGAAGAACAAAATCAACCTGGATAGTAGATCCCTGCCACCCTCGGCCGAGGGCGTCTACCAGCTTGATATCGATCTTGGGCCCGTAAAATACACCTCCGCCCGGATCGATCTCGAATTTCAGTTTATGATTGTTCAGTGCTTCCTTTAAGGAATTGGTCGCTTTTTCCCATCCTTTTTCTGTTCCGGCGAATTTATCCGGACGCGTGCTTAAATTGATCTCGTATTTTGAGAAACCGAATTTGTCCAGCATAAAAAAGACCTGGTCAAGAACACCTGTTATCTCTTCCGATAACTGTTCCTCCATACAGAATATATGTGCATCATCCTGAGTGAATCCTCGTACTCGTAACATGCCATGAAGAACTCCGCTTCGTTCATATCTGTAAACGGTTCCTAATTCTGCCCAGCGGACCGGGAGCTCCCGGTAGCTTCTGATTCTGTTCTTAAAGATCAGAATATGTCCCGGACAGTTCATCGGTTTAATTATATACTGCTGCTCATCAATTTCCATAGGCGAGTATATGTTCTCTCTGTAATTTTCCCAGTGCCCGGATATCTTCCAGAGGTCGATCTTGGCAATATGTGGTGAATAGATGAACTCATATCCTCTCTTCAGATGTTCTTCCTTCCAGAAGGTCTCAATGAGATGGCGGACCAATGCTCCGGCCGGATGCCAGTATACCAGTCCCGGTCCTGCTGCTTCCTGTATAGAGTACAAGTCCAGCTGTTTACCGAGTTTCCGGTGGTCTCGTTCTTCAGATTCCTTTAAAAAATCCAGGTAATTATCCATTGCTTCTTTTGTAGGGAAGGATGTGCCGTATATCCTCTGCAGCATTTTGTTTTTCTCGTTCCCCCTCCAGTATGCACCTGAAATTTTAAGCAGTTTGACAAGTTTTATTTTTCCTGTGCTTTCCAGATGTGGCCCCCTGCACAGATCAGTGAATTCACCGTCTTTATAAACGGATACTTCTTTGCTCTCGATCTCATTCAATAATTCGACTTTATAGGGTTCATCTGCTTTTTTAAACAGTTCTATGGCTTTTTTTCTGGGCATGACCTCTTTTTTAAAAGGCATGTCCACTTTAATGATCTTCCTGATCTCTTCCTCGATCTTTTCGAGGTCCGAATCCTGAAAATTCTTTTTTACGTCGAAATCATAATAGAACCCGTCCTTTATTGCGGGTCCGATCGTAACTTTTACATCCGGGAAAAGGCGCTTTACCGCCTGCGCCATGATATGGGAGGAGGTATGTCTGTAGACTTCCTGAGCTTCTTCGGAACTGAAGTCAAGGAACTCAAGGGTGCCGTCTTCGGACAGGCTGTCGTCCCAGTTGATCAGTGTGTCATTGAATTTTGGAATAATAAATTCCTTTTGATCTAGAGCAACCATTTTCAGTATATCAGCCGCAGATGATCCGGATCCAAATTTTTTTTCTTTGTTGTTGTTTTTAATAAACAGTTTCATAGTATGGCTGTAATCTGTTAATTGGGCGGTACTGGAATTGAACCAGTGACTTCTTGCGTGTCGAGCAAGCACTCTAACCAGCTGAGCTAACCGCCCCTTAATATCCAATGCGGAAAATAGCGATATATTTCCCATCCGATATTTATGACCAACCTCATATTTTTTTCATATTACATTTAATAGTTTATTTTCCTTAGTCAAGAACTTTATTTAAAAATTGTATTCCCCTTCATGGAAGCAACGATGCAGGGAAGTTCATCAACTTCAAGCTTTAATATAGCTTCAGGCCCGAGATCCTTGTAAGAGATAACATCTTTTGTCTTAACAAAGGAAGAAAGATATGCTCCTGCACCGCCGGTAACTATTAAATAGACTACATTGAATTTTTTACATAAGGACGTTGCTTCCTTACTTAAAGGTCCTTTACCGATGAGGCCTTTGACCCCGGATCTGAAAAGTATTTCAAAATATTCTTCCATCCTTGCAGAAGTAGTGGGCCCGCAGGACCCTATTACTTTCCCTTTCGGTGTCGGTGCAGGACCGCAAAAATAGAGCACATTAGTTTCGTTTATAAAACTGAGTTTTTTCTTTTTTTTCATGTCTTCTTTCAGCCGTTTTAAAGAAGCATCCCTGGCGGTAACGATAATTCCTTTTATTTTTACTAAAGCTCCGATACTTAAACTTTTTAGTATATTATCCTTAAACGGTGTTTCAATAGTTGTTCCTTTCATTATTCTCTCCATTTTAGATAAACTATATGACGATCTTTGTAATCCTTGAAGAATTGCATGTTATGTTTATTGATACCGGTAAACTTGCAATATGACAGGGGTGTGATTCAATAAAGACACCCAATGAAGTTGTTTTACCGCCTATACCCTGCGGCCCGATATTTGATTTATTGATCTCTGAAAGAAGTTCTTTTTCCAATTTATCATAATAGGAATTTTTATTTTTACTTCCGATCTTCCTTAAAAGAGCCTTCTTTGCAAGTACAGGGCAGTAATCATAGGTCCCGCCGATCCCGATTCCCACAATAACAGGCGGACAAGCTTTTGCAGCATGTTCGGTAACCCATTTAAGGATAAAATCCTTGATCTTATCTTTAGAAGCATAGCTTAGCGGCAGCATCCTGGAAACTGAAACATTTTCAGCACCGGCTCCTTTAGCCATTATATATAGTTTGACTCTGTTCCCTCTTGCATATTCAATATGTATAACAGCCGGGGTGTTATCATGGTTGTTCTTTCTGGTAATAGGGTCATGAACAATGGAGCTTCTTAAGTATTTATCGGTAGTTGCCCGCGCAATAGCTTTGTTTATACCTGAAAGGATATATCCATCAGTAAAATAGACATCCTGTCCCACCTCGATAAAGAGGATGATCGATCCAGTATCCTGACATAGAGGAATACGCTCCTTAAGAGCAATATCATAATTTGAGATCAATTGGTTCAATATGTATTTTGCTTTGGGGTTAACCTCGCTTTCATATGAATCCTTTAAGGCCTTTTTTATATCCTCAGGCAGTTTGTGTGTAATATTCACTATTCCTTCATATATAGCATTTTCTACTACTTTTACGCTGACTCGTCTTAAGTTTTCTTTTGTACTGTTCACCATTTCACACCTTTGACTGTAAATTTAGTACGCATAATATAACAACTTTTTTTAAAAAGTAAAGCAGTTTTTTTATGCACTTTTTATGTAAAAATTATAATTTTATAATGATATTCTGTTAATTATACCTGATTTTTTTCTTTTTTCGTCTTAAAAAATCAATAATAAATTCAGCCTTTTTTACTTGACAAAGATCATATTGTGATTACATCCATTTTAGCAATTATTATAAAGGAGGTTTTAAATTATGGCTAAAGCAATAGGTATCGACCTTGGTACCACAAATTCTGTTGTTGCTGTAATGGAAGGAGGTGAACCCGTTGTTATTGCTAATGCGGAAGGGAACAGGACTACGCCTTCTGTCGTCGGATTTACTAAAAATGATGAAACACTGGTTGGCGATATTGCAAAACGACAGGCTGTGACTAATCCAAAAAATACTATTTTTTCTATAAAAAGATTTATGGGAAGAAAATTTGAAGAGGTAACAGAAGAAATAAAGAAAGTACCATATAAAGTAATTAAAGGGGATAATAATGTAGCCCGGGTAGAGATAAAAAATAAAGTCTATTCACCTCCCGAGATCTCAGCCATGGTCCTTCAAAAGATGAAGAAGACCGCAGAGGATTATCTTGGTGATAAGGTTACTGATGCGGTGATCACCGTACCTGCTTATTTTAATGATGCTCAGCGTCAGGCTACTAAAGATGCCGGAAAGATCGCAGGATTGAATGTTCTCCGGATCATTAATGAACCAACCGCTGCTTCTCTGGCATACGGCCTTGATAAAAAGAAGAATGAGAAGATCGCAGTATATGACCTTGGCGGAGGAACCTTTGATATATCTATCCTGGAGATCGGGGACGGTGTCTTTGAAGTTAAGTCAACGAACGGGAACACTCACCTTGGTGGTGACGACTTTGATCAGAAGATCATTGATCATGTGGCTGATGAATTT
>JAHITG010000378.1 GCA_018817865.1 Spirochaetota bacterium | reverse complement strand
TTATGCCCTGGCTGAGAAATTATGTGTGTATGCTCTTCAGAATGAGAAGGAAAATGACCGTCTCTTTTACATATTAGGGCAGATCTATTATAATAAAGGAGGTTATGAGAAAGCAAAATTGTCATTTCAGAAAGCCATCTCTTATAACCCTGAAAATGCCTATTATTATAATCTGATAGGCCTGGTTTATCTAAAATTAAACAAAAATAACAAGGCTAATACCGCTTTCCTGACAGCGATCGCTATGGACAGCAGTATCTATTTCTTTTATTATAATCTGGGTTTATCGTATGAAAGCCTGAAGAATTGGGAAAAGGCCATGGACAGCTATCAGAAATGCTTAAAGCTTAACAAAGATTTTTCAAACGCTAAAAAACAGCTGCAAAAAGTAAAATTAAAGGTAAGAAAAAAGAAAAAGGTGAAATGAAAAATAAAGTACTGATCAAATCTTTAGGTTGCCGTTTAAACCAGTTTGAAGCTGATTACATTAAGAGTAGTTTTCGGTCTCTGGGGTATAGTGAAACGGATAAGGATGCTGATATCTGTATTATTAATACCTGTACAGTTACGGGAAAAGCAGATAAAAAATCTATCCAAATGATAAAAAAGCTTAAGAAAGAGAACTCGAATGCAAAGATCATTGCAACAGGCTGCCTGGTCCAGACAAATAAGGATGATCTTAAAGATCTGGGATCTGTGGACCTTTTTATAGATAATATTGATAAATTACTTATAACCGATATCATTAAGAAAAAACCTGTATATGAGCGAGGGTCTCGCGTTAAATATACCGTTGATAGAACACGTCCTTTTATTAAGATACAGGATGGATGTGATAATATCTGTACCTATTGTAAAGTTAAATATGCCAGGGGTAAAAGCAGGAGTGAACCTTTAAACAGTATCGTTCAAACTGCCGAAAATCTGGCAAAAGAAGGATATAAAGAGATCGTTTTAACAGGGGTAAATATTGGAGATTACAGGGATAGAGGAAGAGACCTTTCAGTTCTTTTAAAAGAACTGGTCAAGATCCGCACTCTTAAAAGGATCCGACTGACCTCTATTGAGCCTGCTTATATCAATGATGCTTTATTAAGTATATTAAAGCATGAAAAGATATGTAAATATTTTCATGTCCCTCTCCAGTCCGGCTCAGATAAAATATTAAAGCTTATGAAAAGACCCTATACGGCTTTGTTTTATCAGGAAATAATTACCAGGCTGAAAGCACTCAGTACAGATGTAATTATTGGTACTGATATTATTGTGGGATTTCCGGATGAAACTGATGAAGATTTTTATCAAACCCATGATCTCTTAAAGGAGAATAATATATTCAATACTCATATTTTCAGGTATTCCCCACGACAAGGTACAGAAGCATATTCTTATTCTAACAGTATTCATGAGAAGGTAAAATATAACAGATATAACATACTGAAAGATCTTGCATGTAAAGGAAAAGAGGAATTCTATGCCGGATTGATCGGGAATACTATTTCCGTGCTTATTGAGAACAAGATCCATAACAATAAGTATGTAACAGCTTTAAGTTCCAATTATATCCCGGTCCTGTTGCCTGCATTCAAATATAAGGATAAAATATATTCTATTCAGAGTGTTAAGATCAGTAAATTTACCGGGGGAAAGATTTATGCAGGATAGCAAATATGGATTTCTTATTTTATGCCTGGTGATCAGTTCTATTCTCTTTTCCTGCGGCAGCGGTCATTTATGCCGAAAACGATCGGATCAAATAGTAACTAAAAGCCAGAATGAGCAACCAAAATGGTCTGAAAAAGAGTATAAAAATGATACTGATAATTATCATTTTATGAATTATATCCGGACCGAGAAAAATGAGATCGAAGGACTGCGTCTGGCCAAAGATGAGCTGCTTCAAAAAATTACAGGAAGAATTAATGATCACCTGAAGGAGTATCTTTCTGAAAGGATCAGCAGCAAAGAGAAAAGTACTATTTTTAAAGTATTTAGTGATGCATTACTGGAACAGATGAAAATAAAGGTGATCATTCCTGATGCTTCATATTACGAAAAGTTAAAGAATGATGATCAGACCTGTTACTGCTGTTATGTGTATAAAGTTATAAATAAAGAGATCCTTAACAATAAGATCCGGGAGACGATAATGATCCTTGAAGAGAGATATTCTGATGATGATAATATGATCTCTATCCTGTCCCGGTTAAAAAAGCAGGCTGATATTCCTTTAAACCAAAAATGAAACAGAAGCGATTTAATGTTATTGACCTGATCAGCATGATCTATGCCTGCACAATACTGATATTACTGGTCCTGTTTAAGAGAAAGATCAACAATTGGGCGCTGTATATTACTATTTACGGTTCTTTCCTTTTTTTAATTTTGATCATTCATAAGTTATATATTCACTATGGTTCAAAAAAGATAATACTCTTTTTAAAGTACTTCTATCCTGTCTTGACCTTTGGCATTATCTATAAATCTATCGAAGGGTATGTGACGATTCTCCATGACGGTTTTCTGGATAATCTTGTGATCAATTTTCAATATATTATACTGGGATTTCAGCCTGTCCTCTGGCTGGAAAAATTTATTCATCCTGTAATAACGGAGATCTTTAAGTTTTCCTATTTTACCTATTACTTTTATGTTCCTGTTGCTGCTTTGATATTGTTTTTCCGAAAGAGATGGAATGACCTTGAATATTTTGTTTTTATTATAACATTTACTTTTTATGTCTGTTATATCGGATTTATTCTCTTTCCGGTACAGGGTCCGAGGTTCGCGCTAAGCTCGTATTTTGGAATTTCAAATTTAAATGGATATTTGTTTTCTCTTTTACAGGATTTTTTAATGAAGAATGGACAAACGATCGGTGCTGCCATGCCTTCCTCTCATCTGGCTGTTGCCTGGAACGCTTTATTTCTGATCAGAAAATTTTTTGGAAAGAAGCCTTTTTTGATAATCCTCCCCCTAACACTTTTAATGTCCATTGCTATTGTTTATAACAGATATCATTATTTTATGGATGGCATTGCAGGGATAATAGTAAGCTTTTTATGCTTCAGGATCGGAACCCGCATCTATAATAAATACAATACCATACAGGAATAAGATATATTAATGGATACTTATTATGAAGATCAATTCCACACTTAAAAATCAAAACTTATTAAGAAGCGGTGTCTATATGGGTGGAATTGGTGCAGGCGGATTCGAAGTGCGTCCCAATGGTGAATTTCACAGATGCAGGATCTTCAATCACTGGCGGGAAGAGATCCCTTTGGATGCTTTTTTTCTTCACAAGCATAAAAATAAGACCAGGATCTTGAGGCTGAATGATCTTGTGACATCAGGCCGAGTTGTACAATGT
>JAHITG010000377.1 GCA_018817865.1 Spirochaetota bacterium | reverse complement strand
CCCCCGAGTTTTAACTTTTTCAAGGTTTGACCCCAAATTCATATATTCTCATGGCCTGATACCCGCCTTTGCTTGACATATTGTTTTAATTCAGTATCATTGTTTTTATGAAATTTATTGCTGATCTCCATATTCACTCGCGTTTTTCCCGTGCTACCAGCAAAGAAAATAATATTTTTACCTTATATAAATATTCAAAGATCAAGGGGATCAACCTCCTGGGGACGGGTGATTTTACACACCCCGGCTGGGTAAAGGAACTGGAAGAGTACCTGGAAGAGGACGGGAACGGCCTTCTGGACTTGAAGAAAGAGTATAAAAAACATATGGATATGGAATTGCCCCATTTAAAGGATAAACTGATGAAGTTTATCTTCTCCGTTGAGATCAGCAGTATTTATAAGAAAAAGGATCAGGTGAGAAAGATCCATAATGTGGTCTTTTTTCCGGATTTTGCCAGTGTTAAAAAATTTAATGAAAGGCTGAATTCCATCGGGAACATTAAAAGTGACGGCAGGCCTATTTTAGGTCTGGACAGCAGGACCCTGCTGGATATTGCCCTGGATATCAATCCGGAGATGATGCTGATCCCGGCCCATATATGGACACCATGGTTCTCGCTTTTTGGCATGAAATCCGGATTCAATACCATTGAAGAATGTTTTGACGACCTGACCAATGAGATATTTGCCCTGGAGACAGGTCTCTCTTCAGATCCTGCTATGAACTGGCGTTTGAGTGCCCTGGATAAGTATAACCTGGTGAGTAATTCCGATGCTCATTCCCCTGATAACCTGGCCAGGGAAGCAAATCTTTTTAATACGGAGATGAATTACTTTAAGATCCGGCATGCATTAAAGGATAAAAAGAGCGCCGGGTTCCTCGGGACCATCGAATTTTTTCCGGAGGAGGGTAAATACCATTATGACGGGCACAGGAACTGCAACTGCCGGCTTACACCCAAAGAAGCTCTGAAGAATAATTTAAAATGCCCGGTCTGTTCCAAACCTGTTACGGTCGGGGTTCTGCACCGGGTTGAAGAACTGGCGGACCGGAAGGAAGGGGAACGACCTCCCCTTGCCAAAGATTTTAAGAGTATTATTCCTTTAAGAGAGATCATCGGGGATGTGTTCGGTATGGGTAAAAGCACCAAAAAAGTAGCAGCGGTGTATGATAAACTGCTGTATTCACTGGAAAATGAGATGTATATCCTGGGTGATGCTCCACTGGAAGAGATCAGAAAATATTCTACCGAGATCATTGCGGAAGGTATCAAACGTGTCAGGGAGGGAAAGGTAAAGATCATGCCGGGATATGACGGTGAATACGGCAAGGTCATTATCTTTTCGGAGGAGGACCGGCTGAAGAATATGTCACAATCATTATTACTTTCTATTGATCTGCCCAAAAAGAAGGAAGAAACACCTCTTCCGCAAAAGAAGATCAAAGAACAGGGAAAAGGGAAGGAAGTAAAAAAAATAAAAGCACCTGAAAAGGAGAATATCAATAAAGAACAGGTAAAAGCTGCACAGGAGTTAAAGGGGCCTGTTGTTGTCCTGGCCGGGCCGGGTACCGGAAAGACGCATACCCTGATACAGAAAATAATATATCTTATAAAGGAGAAGGATTATTCTGCGGATGAACTTTTGGTAATTACTTTTACAAATAAAGCAGCTGATGAAGTACGGTCCCGATTGCAGCAGGAGGACATTCAGGATGTCTATACCGGTACGTTTCATAATCTGGCCTTAAATATTTTAAGAGAGAATAATTTTGACAGAGAGATCTTTGATGAAGATGACAGCAGGATCATATTAAAAGAGGTTGCCGGGGAGCTGAAGATCAACTTTAATATTAAGGATATATACAATAAGATCTCACGGATCAAGGGAAACATGGGTTCCCTTGATAATGAAGAGGATGAATTTAAGAGGATCTATGAGATCTACCAGGCAAAGATCGATTATTATAAAGGGATGGATTATGAGGATATCATTATTTTCTGCTACAGATTATTAGAGAAGTATCCGGATATATTAAATAAATACCGGGCGATCTTTAAATACATTCTTGTGGATGAATTCCAGGATGTGAACCGATCCCAGTATGCAATGATAAAATCATTATCCGATGAAGGAAGGAACCTCTTTGTGATCGGTGATCCGGACCAGTCTATCTATAAATTCAGAGGTTCTGATACGGATCTGATATACAGATTAATGGATGAATATGCGGATCACCAAAGAATTATGCTGAAGAAAAATTACAGAAATCCGGAAAACATCATAAAAGCAGGGATTGATGTGATAAGCTCCGGTTCCAGGATCCTGAAGAAATATTCCGATATCAATATTTTAAAAAAGTCAGATGTAAAGATCGAAACACTTATTGCTCCTTCTCAGCTTTCTGCATCGATACAGCTGGCCAAGACCATTACGAAATATGTTGGCGGGTCATCCATGACGGATGGTGATATGATAGGAGAAGGAAAAGATTTGACCTTTAAGGATTTTGCCATTCTCGTCCGGATAGCATCTCAGATCCCCATACTGGAAGAGACACTGCTGCATGAAGGCCTTCCCTATAAAGTCATCGGTGACCGTTCCGTTCTGGATAATAAATTTATCCGGCTTGCGATCAATATAATGCGGTTGAAAGTCGAATCGTTCAATAATTTCAGGTTCTTCAATATTATTGAATCTGTTTGTTTCGGTATTTCAGCAAAAGCGATCAGCTCTTTAAAGGGGAAGTTGTCTGATAATCCGGATATAGATATGTTCGAAGAGCTGAGGAAAGAATGGAAGAGTGCTAAAAACAGTGATCTTAATCTTTTATATGAATTTTTAAAGAGCAAAATTGATAAGAATTCTCAACCCCGGCAGTTCTTTGACAAATTTCCTTTTACTTTTTTTAAAGAGGAAGAGTTTGATGTTTTGCTGAATATATCCAATAAGTATAAAAATATAGGTGAACTTCTTCAGGTTGTTCTGATCGGAAATGAACAGGACCTTGAAGTGAACAGGGATAAACTGAATAAGATCAAGGATATTGAGACCATTTCGATTTTAACACTTCATTCCGCTAAAGGACTCGAGTTCCCCATAGTTTTTATTTTTGAACCGGTAGAAGGCCTTATGCCGTTCTCAGGAAAAGAAACAGATCTGGATGAGGAGAGGAGGCTCTTCTATGTAGGTATGACAAGGGCCATGAGTAAACTTATCTTCATCATTCCAAAAAAACGGAAACAGTTCGGTACACTCATCAATTCTGAAAATTCAAGATTTATTAATGATATCAATAAAAATCATATAGAAAGGATCGAAGTGAAGTTCGACCCCAAACAGGTAAAGGATAAAGACCAGTTGACATTATTTTAAAAATTGGTATAATAGGTGCCGGGTCTTGAGACTATAAATGATTTGGGGTCAGACCCCCGAGTTTAAACTTTTTCAAGGTCTGCCCCAGAGATTAAAAATTCTCAAGGTCTGGTACCTAATTAAAGGAGGTTTGATCATGGCATTAAGTAAATCAGCAAAGACCTGGATCATTATTGGAGCGATAATACTGCTTCTGATAATTTTTGCTTCATCATGCGTTAAGATCAGGAACAACATGGTTTTAAAACAGGAATTCTACATGAATAAATGGGCCCAGGTAGAAGTTCAGCTCCAGAGGAGGTATGACCTTATTCCGAATCTGGTCAGTACGGTTAAAGCATATGCCAAGCATGAAAAAGAGGTCTTTACACAGATCGCTGAAGCCAGGGCAAAACTTGCCGGTGCTACCAGCGTGAATGATAAGGTAAAGGCGGCCAACAATATTG
>JAHITG010000376.1 GCA_018817865.1 Spirochaetota bacterium | reverse complement strand
ATAGCTCTTATGGAAATAATGTTGCTAACTATCAATATGATAATAGCAGTCCTGATGCTACAGAGATCCAATCAAATGCCTTATTCCAATCAATATATCCATCAGCAACCAACTTTTTATATCTAAGCTCTGGGAGCCCCTGTATTGATTCAGGAGATCCGAATGACCCTGTGCCCACGGATGGAGGTTTAAGAATTGATATGGGTGCAATAGAATATCTTTATTCTCCTGTTATAAATGTTATCAAGACAGTCAGTAATGTAACGTTAGGCGGGGTTAATAAAAACGCTATTCCCGGGTCAACTGTTGAATATAAAATATATTATACGAATTCAGGCCTTGGGGCCGGAAAAAATGTTATTGTCTATGATAAAGTAAGTACTAACATTGTTACATTTCAGACGTCCTGGGGAGAACCCATCTGGACAATGCAATGGTCAACTAATCCT
Source organism: Spirochaetota bacterium (assembly GCA_018817865.1). GTDB lineage: Bacteria > Spirochaetota > JAHITG01 > JAHITG01 > JAHITG01 > JAHITG01. The sequence continues at coordinate 1,605 of JAHITG010000376.1, read as the reverse complement.
GCTCCTGACCAGTCATATGATTCAACTGATTATCAGGGTATAATGCCTGCAAAAACAAATATAATCTGGGTAAGGTGGAAAAAGCCGACTTTCTCCTGTTATTCAGGAGGTAATTTTTATTATAAAGTAATTATAAAATAAGGAATTATGTTCCCCGAAATACCCCCGTATTTATAAGCATGAATGTACACGATAAAAATAAGATCGAGTGCACTTCCTTTTTCTTACCGGGGAAGAGTTGCGATGAGCGCTTGCTGGCGATCCCTCATATTTTTTTAACTTTCACAATATCAAAATATTTTTTCAAACCTGCAACCGGTTTTTGAAAGCACCCTTTATAGACGGGAATTCTCCTCTTTACAATTCCGGGTACCAAGTCCTCACAGAGGGTACCTTCGATCAGGCATGGACTATGCATTTATATCTAATTAAAAAATTCTAATAAAAACTTGATTTTGATTTTTCTTTAAGTAAATTCATCCCAATATAAATCTACTCTTTTAATACGGTGTTGAAAGAGTGGAAATACTTTTGAGGTTATTATAGTACATAGTTAGATTATAGCTCAAATGGAGGATAAATCTGTTTCTGTTGTTCGTCCCCTTGGGGCTAATTCGTGAAGATGAGGGTCTTCAATCCAAAAATATTTATGATAATATGCAAATGAAAATATTTACCGGTATATTAATTACTTTACTCCTTCTTTCATCCCTGGCAGGACAGGAAGCGGTTCCAAGAATTGTTGTCACGGCTGCAAGAACTCCTGCATCGGAGCATCTTTCCGTTAGAAATGTCATTATCATTTCCCGGCAGGAGATTGAGGAATCCGGTTTCCAGAATCTTGATGAGGTATTGAACTACAGCGGTATGGTCGACATTGTTGCTCGTCATCAGAATGTGCAGTCAGATACATCCGTGAGGGGAACTACTTTTGAACAGTCACTTGTAATGATCGATGGAGTTGTCTTTAATAATCCCCAGACAGGACATCATAATCTGAACCTCCCCGTCACTTTGAATGATATTGACCATATAGAGATCGTTCCGGGGCAGAGCAGTTCCCTTTTCGGAAGCTATGGCTTTGGAGGGACGATCAATGTAATTACGCGGGATCATCTCCCGTCAAAAGTTCTTCTCTCTTTCAGATACGGAAGTTTTAACACAATAGGGTCTGCAATAGGTTTGAATTATTCTTTTGACAGGATCTCTTTTTCGTTCAATGCTGAGAAAGAGCGATCCGATGGATTTCAGTATGATACAGATCATGATATTCTCAGGATCAATACAACAGCCGGATATTATTACAACAGTGATGACAGCATAAAGTTAAATTACGGAATGATCCTTAAAGATTTCGGTGCATATGATTTTTATTCACCGGGTTCAGGCCTTCCTTCCCGGGAAACGATCGATAATAGTCTCATTTCGCTGAATGTTACCAAACGGTTCAACAGCTTATATCTTCAGCCAAAATTATTTTATATGGAAGGATCTGATGATTTTATCCTTACGATCGAAGATCCCGGATATTTCAGATCTTCACATGATACGGTTAAATACGGAATGGATATTCTTCTCTCCATTAATGTTACAGATTTTTTAACT
>JAHITG010000375.1 GCA_018817865.1 Spirochaetota bacterium | reverse complement strand
GAATGCATGGACCAAAACCATGTGCCTTACCGCTTGGCCACACCCCACCTGATTACATTCTATTCACTTTTTTCATAAGCCTCTAAAATAGAGGACTCTAATCTTCTCCTGAAATCTGTATTGATCGGGTGAACAATATCCTTAAATTCACCGCTTTTAACTTTTCTATTCGGCATCATAATATATTTACCATTTTTGCCATTCATAACGCGCACATTATGCACTACAAATTCATCATCAAATGTAATAGATGCATAACCTAATAAATTACCTTCGCTTTCAATCTTCTTGATTCTAATATCAGTAATTTCCATAACAGTACAAGCCTCCTTACATAATTAAAAGTCCATCATTCAATGGTTTCAATAATATAGCGCTTTTATATTTTTGTTTCAACTTTTTATTTATATTTTGAGCATTTTTTTTATCCCTGGTTATCCCGAAAACCGTCGACCCGGAACCGCTCATCAGGGCATTTTCTGCACCACCTGCTATCATATCCTCTTTTATGTCCTGAAGAAGGGGATATTTTTTGAATGTATTCTTTTCAAAAACATTGTACATGCTATCCGCCATACTGAAAAGATCATTGGACCGGAACGCCCGCAGCATGTTTTTAAACTCTTTATTTCCTTTATTAAAGCTCCTGGCGGATAACGATCTGTAACCCTCTTTTGTAGAGATCTCAAATCCGGGATAGATGAGTAGAATATAATAATCAAGAGAAGTACGGATCTTTTTCAACCTGTCGCCATAGCCTTGCCCGATCTGAGTAGAACCATGAAAAAAGAACGGAACATCCTTCCCTATCTCCTTGGCAATATTTGTCAATTCCCTCCCGGAGAGCTTCAGCTTTAAAATATTATTGATCCCACATATTACAGCGGCGGCATCGGAACTCCCCCCTGCCAGGCCCGCTCCCAGAGGGATCCTCTTTTCAATTTTTACAGTGAATTTGCGGTTGATATTATACCTCTCTTTAAATATATCCAGAACATCTTCTACAATATTACGCCTGTTCTGAAGCTCCCTGTTATTAACAACGATCCTGTTAACCCGTGATCTTTGTACGGTTATGGTTATCGTGTCAAAAAGTGATATTGCCTGAAAAACGGTAAGGATACTGTGATAGGACTTTTTATCCCGGTCCAGGACATCTAAAAATAGGTTTATTTTAGCCGGTGCATTTATTACGATCTTTGTATCAGGCAAGGATCATTGTACCTCATAATCATCATCATTGATCTCAATTGTCTTTTTATCCCCGGGATTTTTTACTTTATAGACCTTCTCTTTACGACTTTTCTTATTGCGGGTAAAATAAAGGATCAATCCTGCTGCCAAAAACAGATACCAGAACCTGAAAATGATTATGGCAAGGCCTTTCAAGACAAGAAAGAGTACTCCGAGAAACTGAAATATAAGGAAGATCACTAAAGCTACGATCAAAAAATATACAAAACTGTTGGAATTATTTCTTTGCACCAAATTATCCTAAATATCCGGTTATTCTTTATTTTGGACTGCTCTAACTTCTCTTTTTATGGAGGCCTCTTTTTTCTCCAGTTCCTCAATTTCCGTAATAAGGCTTTTGATCCTGCTGTCACCCCTGACCGGCTTTTTGGAGTGGTGCAGTATCTTGTAGACTTGTTCTCCCAAATCCCTGTACATTTTATTCCTCTTCTCCATCAGCACCATCAGACTGAATTCAGCTTTAGCTATCTTCGAATACTTTTCTCCTTTCTTAGCCAGACTGTTAAGAAAAGAAGAAAAATTTTTGTCTAATTTCTGTTTAGCTCCCGGTTTCAGTACGGACTTGGATCCTTTACTCTCTGTGGACCCGGTTTTAGTACGGATAGAAACGGGCTTTGTTTTTGTTTTCGATATTTTCCTGGTTGTTGGTTTAGCCATACAATAACCCTCTTCTTGTTTTTATAATATTATAACGATAATAATTCTTGAACTTTGTTTGTCAAGTGAATTATAAAAGATGCCGGGATACAGAAAGTCAGGTTTTTTAAACAACGTATGATTTGGGGTCAGACCTTGAAGATGTTTAATATGGGGGGTCAGACCTTGAAGATGTTTAATATGGGGGGTCAAACCTTGAAGATGTTTAATATGGGGGGTCAAACCTTGAAGATGTTTAATATGGGGGGTCAAACCT
>JAHITG010000374.1 GCA_018817865.1 Spirochaetota bacterium | reverse complement strand
CGATTTCACTCCCCGCAGTACCTTTGTCTCCAGCTCCATTGGTTTCCCTTCATCCTTGTCCGGATACAGAAGCAGGAGTCCCCTCTCCGCACCCACCAGCTCAATGGTCCTGTCCATGATCTTCTCCAAAAGCTCATCCAGATCTAATATTGATGAAAGATATCGGCTGGTATTCAAGACCGTGGTCATCCGCCTCTCCAATTGGAGCCTGTCCTGCTGGGTAACTGCTGTGTCATCTCCAGATTCTGCTTTTACTTCTTCACCCAGGAGTTTTATCGTTCTGATCAGATATGGTTTTGATCCGATCTTTTCTAATAATTCTTTTGCTTTAAGAAGATACTCTTTTCCTTTCTCTTTACTGTAGTATTTTGAATATCCTTCTTTATATAAAAATTTTCCTAGTTCGTAAAAATTTAAAGCCAGTTCAAACTGATAACCTCGTTTCCTTGTATATCTGATCCCTTTATTAAACAACCTGATGGCTTTACCTTTCTTTCCTTTAAGCCAATTGTATTTTGATGTGATCCTTAAATGCAGGGCAAAATAGGCTCTGAATATCCTGCTTCTTAAGAGGCCTTCACGACATAACACTTTTGCCCTTTTTAAATTCTTTTTAATTGTTACTGCATCCAATTTCTCTTCTTCTATCTGTGTCAAGTATGCATCAGCTGTATATCCAAATATATCCAGTAACCAGTTTCCTTTTGCAGGACTTTTATGGAATATTTTTATGCCTGTTTCTCCTCCTTCAATTGCTTCTTTAAATTTTCCCGTTAAAGTATAAACAAGTGGGAAAGAGGCATATATCATAATTATATTGCCTGATTCTTTAGTTTCTTCCTCCTTGGCCAGAGCTGTTTTAAACATTTTAACAATTTCATCATTTGGACCTTGTGAAAAGGTCAATGCCCTTGCATAATGATCTGTGGACCATCCCACGGTTCTAGGCTCATTAATATTCCTCATTACAGAAAAGTATCTTTCTGTATGAAGTACCCCTGCTTTAAGGTCTCCTTTTAAGAATAAACCTCTCCAGGTAAAACAGAAAGCAACAGCCATATCCCACCTCTCTCCCATGGGGACCAACATATCTATCGCGATTCTCCCATAATCAATGGTTTTATCTATTTTATTCATTGCAAAACTTAAGAAAGAAAGGTATACATGAGAAAGACCGATCAGTAGCTTATTATCTGATTTCTGTGCAAGCTTTAATCCCCCTTTTGCATACTTTTCAGCTATTGGAAATCCTGCTAAAGCGATCCATAAAGTACATTGTATCAAATAAGTAAATCCATGCTCATATGTACCGGCCATTTTATCACCAAGGTTAACACTTCTGATCAAAGCCAATCCGGTCTTGAACATGTTGATATGATAATAACAAAATCCTAACCTGAGATATATTCTGGCACCTATCTTTCTCCTCTCATCATATGCATATTTAGAATTCACAAATAGTTTTGGGAATATCAGATGAAACATCTGTACTGTCGTCTCGATCGTAAAAAGAATAAGAACCATGATTAATGATCTGGGTGTTCTATTAAATTTTAATAATTTTAATGTATCTTCGCTGATCTTGATAGCTTCTGTACCTCTTCCCATACCGAATAATGTGAATCCTATCTTTTGAGAAACTCGTGCCTTATGCATTCGGTCTTTTACTATTGATAATACTGTTTTGAAATTTTCCAAAGCATCGTGATATTTTCCATCTAATCTTTGAACATCACCCAATCCTTCCAATACCCTAATATATGTTTCAGACCTGTCCTTTTTCTTTATTAGTATTTTTTTAACATAAGTATAATATTTCATAGCTTCAATATTAGCATAATTCGCTTTTGCTTTATCAGCTGCCTGTAGACCAAAAGTCAGACCGTTCTCCTTATCACCACCTTCAATATAATGATGGGCCAGATCAAAAACCACTTCATCCTCTTTTCCTTTAAATCTTTCTCTAATTGCCTTAGCGATCTTTAAATGATTCTCTTTCTTCTCCTTTTCTCCCATCCTGGCGAAAAAAGCTTCTTTGATCCGGTCATGAATAAAGATAACTTTACCCTTTCTTAAAATGGAATACTCAAGTAATTGACTATCTATTGCTTTATCCACCAGGTTGACAACTGTCTCCTCATCTTTATCCAGAAGATCGTATAATAATCCCATCTCAAATTCTTTTCCTATGACAGAACCTAACCTCAGTAAATGATCCACCTCATCCGGTATATCCTTGATCTTCAACAGGACCATATCAATAATATTTATAGGTACTTTCATATTTCCAATCTTATTCCAGTCTTCTTTCCAGGAACCGACTTCCCAGACTATTAATTTCTGTTCTACCATTTCTCTTAATAAGGTGATGGCAAAAAAAGGATTCCCATTAGATTTTTCAAGAACAAAATCAGTCAATTTAACTGCCTTATCTGCCTGTTCTCCTAATAGCCCTGCAATCATAGTATTCAATTTTTTATGATCCAGTTGTTTCAGTTTAATATCATGGATGGGATGATTTGTATGTGTCTTGATCAGATAGAGGGAGTGAGCCTCATCCACTTCATTATCTCTATAAGTACCGATAATAAAAAGATTAGTTTTATTGATCTTTGATGCGATCTCTTCCAGAAGTCTTAAAGTACCTTCATCGGCCCACTGAAGATCATCCAGAAATATTATACAGACCTGGCCTTTATCTGCTATACGGGTAAAAAAGTCAGATACTACCATAATAAATCTCTGGTTCTCTTTTTCCGGTTCCAATGGGATCAGATCAGGGACTTCCCCCAGTATTGCTGACATATTTGAATTCAACCGAATTATTATATCCCCCATTTCACCCAATATTTTATTAAGACGTCCCTTCTCTTTTTCTCTTCCTTTATTATTCATCTTTTCTATTTTTTTAATATATTCATTTAATGCATCACGGAATGGCTGATATGGGATCTTATTCTCCTGGTTCAAACATCTGCCTCTTATAAACATCCCGCCTTCTTCATAACCCTGCTCATAAGCATATTCCTGTATGGATTCTACCAGCCTGGTCTTTCCGACTCCGGGTTCTCCACCAATAAGACAAATGTTTCCCTCATTTTTCTTTACCTTATCGAATAAATCTTTTATCATGGATACTTCTTCTTCCCTTCCTACCAGTCTGGTCTGATAAGTCAATTTTACTTTCTGATCCTGCTGGCCAATAATGAACTCTTTCTCTCCCTTTAAATACCTTTGTATGTCATGGAGAAGCCCTCTGGAACTCTGATATCGTAATTCCGGATCTTTGTATAATAATTTTAAAACTATCTCTTCCAGAATCTTAGGGATAGAAGATTTTAACTTACTGGGTAATTCAGCTTCAACAGCCACCTGCTGATGCAAAAGGGCACCAGTATCTTTTGCTTTAAACGGAAGTTCCCCCGTGAGGAGATTGTAAAAGACTATCCCTAATGAATAAAGATCGCTTCTTTCATCAATTGCTTTTTTAACAATTCCCGTTGCTTCAGGGGACATATACCCGAAGGTTCCTACTACCTCTTCTTCTCCTTTGATCTGACTCAGCTCCATCAT
>JAHITG010000373.1 GCA_018817865.1 Spirochaetota bacterium | reverse complement strand
GTCAATACAGCTACCTGGAACGATATTAACTGGATTAGTTGTATTAAAGATTTCATATGCATTAGTTGAAAAAGATTCAGTTTTCGTGAGTATTTTTTCAGTTCCTTTGAAGCATGTAATTAAAATTTTTTTTAACTGATTATTTTTGTAAAATAGGTCTTTTGTCTTAAGATAGCCGTTTACTAAACTTAGTGAATCAATGTAGATAGAGTTTTCAAATTCAATACTAATCCATTCTCCTTCACCAAATTCAGGATTATTTTCAACCCAGGCAGTATCTAACTTGCCATCAAAGGCAAAACTCGCTGGATAATTTTTCAATGTACTTGATACCTCAATCTTTTTAATTTTCATCTTTTGCAGTAATTTGTTCTGAGATTTGTAATATAAAGTGTTCATAAGCGGACCATCAGAGATAGAAAGATATATATCGTCTTCTCGAGTAGGTTTATAATCCTTTTTATGTATCATTAAATGAGATGAATCAACTTTTCCTGAAGATTTAATCTCTTCTGATAACCAATTCGGGGTAGTATATCCGCTTTTCAATTTATTAATTGCATCTTGCTTACCTTTCTCTAGTAAATAAGAAAAATCAATATCTAAATAGAAATCCTTAATAATTCCAAATTTCCAATTGCCACCTGTATGAAGGAAATATCCAAAATAATGATCAACATCACTTAATAGAGATGGATATGTTTCTTCCATTTCAAAATAATGGGGTTGAGTATAGTCAATTTCAATTACTTTCATTTCCTGTGGGGCGAAATTTAGTTCACTGGTATATAGTGCTATTCTATTTGTATCAGTGTGGTTTTTATAATCGTAATAACTTTTATAACTGTATGTACTTTCTCCCCATTCCTGACGCCATTCGACAATCTTACCATTTACTTTGATAGAGTAATTGATTTTGTTTAGCATATCATTTCTTTTTAACCAAGAAATCCCTAAATTGGCAATGGGAAAACTATATCTAACACTATGTTTAGAATTTGATGTATTTTTAAGTTCATAACGGACTGAGACTTTTGTCTGAGTATATTTTGGACTGATTTTCAGATCTTCCCTTTGGCAAATAACACTGTTATCTTTTATATAAATGATATTTCCCCCAGCTAAATTGTACCCAATAGCTGTGGGGCTGCCATTAGCAAAGGAAAATTTAAATATTCCGAGTAATAATACAATTAGTATTTTTTTCATGATAATACCTTCAAATTTATATCAGTGTCCTATAACGGGCTCGCTTCTGCGCTGGGCTCATAGCCTGGCGACATGAGCGAAGTTATGTGATGCGGTAGTTTCACATCCCAGTCGTACCTATTGTAGTACCTTTCCTTGTCTCTGGCAAATAATTCCACTGTTTCCCCTCATCTTGACACCATTTGACAACTCTCAGCGATTAAGGCAGGTGTGCACTATAAAACTCAATACCCTAAAGGGCATTACCAACCTCGTAGCAGTAATCTGTTACAAACTATTCTGGCTGACCATATAGATGATTTCTCCCTGTCTTACGAAGATCGTTACTCAGCTGACTACGGTAAGTTCAGCCTGAATCGCATAGCCGACTGTGTGGACAAGTTCCTGGAGTGTGGCGACTATTCACTAGGTATGGCAAGAATCCAGTGTACTAACCAGAAGTGTGACTATGAATACTATCGTCCCTTCTCATGCAAACAGTGGTATCTCTGTCCTTCCTGTCACCAGAAACGATTACTCCTTTTCTCGGAACGTATGACTCAGGAGACATTACTGAAACTGCCTCACCGTCAATTCGTGTTCACGGTACCCAAGGCGTTACGTCCCTTTTTCCGTCATAATAAGAAGCTGTTCGCCGAAGTATCTCGACTCATATCTCTTATACTGACCAGGTACTACTCTACTGTGGCTGGGGTGGATGTGGATACTGGAATAGTTTGTGCCTTTCAGACCTATGGGGACATGTTGCGGTTCAATCCTCACTGGCACTGTATCGTCATGGAAGGTGGCATTGATGAACAAGGAAACTTTCTCCATGTTCCGACGGTTGATCTTACGTCACTTTGTGAAGTCTTCCGTCAGGCTGTAATGCAGTTGTTTAAGAAGAAGGACCTCTTGCAGGAGAAGTTTGCTCGAAATATGCTGAGCTGGAATCACTCCGGGTTTACAGTAGATGACTCTGTGAGGATGCTTTCTGGGGCTCAAAAGGTCAGAGAGAGTCTTTCACAATACATCTCCCGTCACCCTGTATCTCTGAAGAAGATCAGCTATGTCCCTGAGAAGTCCCAGGTGCTGTATATCACTAAGTACAATAAGTATTTTGGTGAGAATGTAAAACTGTTTACTGCAACCGACTTTATAGCAGAACTGACCCAGCACATACCACCCAAGGGCAAACATCTCATCCGTTATTACGGTGTTTATTCCAGCCGGACAAGGGGTAAGGACAATGAGACAGGAAGGGTGGATCGTTTCCGGGTCAAACCCAGAGAAGAAGACTCTGACTTGCCAGATACTCCTGGTGAGATTATCACAATGAGTGATAAGCAGAAGCTGTCCGCTCAGTCCTGGGCCAGGTTGATCACTAAAGT
>JAHITG010000372.1 GCA_018817865.1 Spirochaetota bacterium | reverse complement strand
TTATTTTATTATTAAATATTTTTGCCAGTACTGTTTTAACCCGATACATCAGGAAATTAGCAGATAAAGCGATCCTTCTGCGGACCAAACTGATGGACATTATCACCGAAGGCATTTTAGGGATCAAGCAGTTGAGGATACTGATCGCAGATGTGTTTTTTCAAAAAAAGGTGGATGATACATCCTACAGGTCAGAAGACAGCATGAGGTCAATAAGGGTCTTTTCGGAATTACTGGCCATTATTTCTCAGAGTATTTCCGGATTAGGCGTGATCGTTATTATCCTGATCTGGGCTTTTATACCAGTATTTAATACAGCGATACCGAAAAGTATCGGTATCATCACTTTTATCATGCTGATCTCAAGGCTTTCGCCTATTATCAGTGTCATTTCAGGCTCTTACGGGACATTTATTGCGAATATCCCTGCTCTTAATAAGATCAACTTTTTTTTAAAGAGTCATAATTTAACAGAAAAGAGCGGGAATTATAAGCCGAAATTTTTTTTAAAGAGAGATATACAATTCAAAGATGTCAGTTTTGAATATTTAAAAGAGAGGCCTGTTATTCAGAATGTTACTCTTAGTATAAGTAGGGGGGATTATATCGGTTTGGTGGGATCTTCCGGAAGCGGAAAGACGACATTTTTAAATCTGTTGATCCGGCTTTATGATCCCATGAAAGGGTCTATCCGGATCGACGGGAAAGATCTGCATAAATTGTCATTATCCTATTTAAGGTCTCATATCAGTATGGTGACCCAGGATTATTTTCTTTTTAATTTAAGTATCAGGGAAAATCTGATGCTTGCCAAGCCTGAAGCAACGGATGAAGAATTATTATCGATTCTGGAAAAAGTCGGATTAAAGAGCTTTATGGATAGTCTGGATCAGGGTTTGGATACCCAGATCGGCAGTAATGGGAGTAAACTCTCCGGCGGGCAGAGACAGCGTCTTTCTTTGGCTATTGTTTTATTACGTGATTCACAGATCATCATCCTTGATGAGGGGACCAGTTCTGTTGATAAAAAGACAGAAAAATACATATTACAGTCCATTAAAAAATTAAATCAGGATGGAAAGACCATTATCAGCTGTTCTCATCAGGACAGCGCATTGATCGATGCCAGAAAGATTTATGAAATACAAGACGGGAATTTTATGCGAATAAGCAGAAGAGTGTTAAAATGAAGATGAAGAATAACAAATATGATCTGATACTGGTTAATACTTTTTTCAGGATCCATAATTACTATTTGAATATCATTAAAGAGTTATTCAATAAGATAAAGATCGGTTTATTTGTCCTGCACCCGGAGAAAAACAAAACTTATCTGGATAAAGTGATCGATACGGAAGAGAGCTTTATTCAGGAATGCGTTCATTTCGGTGCTCATTTGATCAAAGAAAAGGAGAAGTGCTCCTGCAGGCTCTTGCTGGTACCACAGAATATTACATCAATTGGCCAGTTAAAAAATATTAAGTCTGAAAAAGTGATTGGTCTTCACCGATATGGATGGGCTTCCCTGGGCCTGGATCTGTTGAAAAAGCTGGGTATGAAGAGGTTCTGGGCTTACCAGAAGAATATTTTTTTTGATATGCTGAAGTTTGAGAATGGTGAAGATAAGATCAGGAATCTTCAGATCATTGAGATGGGTATCCCCTATAAGAAGTATCCGGCATATGATTTTAAAGGACTGGATATGGATTATCTTATTGCTTATCCAAGTCCTATGTTCTTAAGGGACCCCTCTGTGCAGGTAAAACTGCTGGAGAATATCATAAAGATTATAAAGAAGATCCCAAAAGGTAACAGGATATTTTTAAAACTCCATAATGTCAGAGATGAGGGACATAAAATCAGTGGAAGAAGATTATTTAATAATTTAAATATATTTTTCATCTCCTTGATGAGTTTTTTTGTAAAAGGTATACGATTGTTTTTACCATGGTATAGCCGTTTGGCTCGACTTCAAATAATGTTTTTGAGTCTTTATTTGGAAAAGAAAGTGATCCTTCTTTCTGATGTGACGGATCTCTATAATTTCGGCATCGAACATTATCTTCCTTTCGTTAAAAAAGGGATTATTACGGGAATATCCTCCTGTGCCTGGTATGCCTTATATAATGATCTCCCTGTATACAATTGTGATGATCAGCCGTTACTGGAAGAGACACCCAATTATGCTGTGATCAGGAATTTTTATCTTTCCCCCTGCTATGGTGAGTTAAAATTCAACAGGGCGGATTTTAAGCGTATCAGTGACAGTTCCCGTAAAAG
>JAHITG010000371.1 GCA_018817865.1 Spirochaetota bacterium | reverse complement strand
ATTAATTTATTATTTTTATTATTTGCCCCGTTCCTGTATCTTGGCCTTATCAGTAAAGTAAAAGCCTTCTGGGCCAGCCGTAAAGGGCCTTCTCTTCTGCAGCCTGTATTTGATTTTATTAAATTACTCAAGAAAGATATAATAGCAGGAGAAGCTACTTCATATATCTTTCAGATCAGTCCTGTTGTCGGTTTTAGTGCTGTTTTCTTTTCCGGACTGCTTGCCCCCCTTTCCTGGCATCAGTCTGTTATTAATTTTGAATACAATTTTATTGTATTCAGTTATATCCTGGGTCTGGGAAGATTTTTCAGCATTATAGGCGCCATGGATACAGGGAGCAGTTTTGAAGCTATGGGTGCAAGCAGGGAAGTAACCTTTGCCAGTCTTGTAGAACCGGGGTTTTTTATTCTTTTAGGGACTCTCTCCATTTATACGGGTAACAATACTTTCCAGGATATCTTTAATATTTTTAATCAACATTCCGGTTTAAATTATCTAATTATTTCATTGAGCAGTATAGTGCTCTTTATCTTGATCCTGGTAGAGACCTCCCGTATGCCTGTCGATGATCCTAATACTCATTTGGAATTGACCATGGTACATGAAGTTATGGTCCTTGATAATTCAGGGCCCGACCTGGGATTCATTATTTACGGCACAGGAATGAAAATGGTGATTTTCAGCTCCCTTATTGCAAATATTATACTGCCTGATAATTTAAATTTCATGATCACATTTTTGTTCTTTGCCGGTATCGTTGCCGGCCTGGCCGTATTGATCGGATGCATAGAATCATTAATGGCCCGCTTGAGGATGTCCCACATACCGCAATTTATATTTTTTATGACAGCGATCAGTTTGTTAATATTTTTTATAATTAAGATAATCCCATTAGGTACAAAGTAAAGGAGGCTGGGATAATGATTGGTTTTTTATTGATCCTTTTTGTGATATCAATGCTTTTTGCTTCTACAACAGGCCGGCTGGAAGCTTATGTGAAAATATTTTCTATCCAGGGGATAATATTTTTTTTAATAATTCTGACTTATTACAGCCATATACCTTTGCTGGATTTCCTGTTATTATTGATCGAGACCCTATTGGTTAAAACAGTGGTTATTCCGGTCATTTTAATTAAGGTAATAAGAAAAAATAATATCTATCGGGAAGTGGAGCCTTATATTCCCAATTTTTTTTCCTTAGTAATATCTGTTATTATCTTTGTTTTCGGATTTATACTGGCTTATCTGGCCGGTCAATATACGCAGGATATAAGGCCTTTTTATTTCGGCATCTCAATTTCGACCATTGTCGTGGGCCTTTTTATTATTATGAGCCGGAAAAAAATCATCACACATATAATGGGCTATATGTTTTTAGAAAACGGCATATTTCTTCTTTCACTTTCCGTGGCCCGGGAGATGCCTCTTATCGTAAATTTAGGGATCTTACTCGATATTTTTATCGGTGTATTTTTACTGGTTATTATTTATAACCATATCAATTCCACTTTTGCCCGGGAAAAAATAAATATTGACAGCCTGAGCTGTTTAAAGGATTAAAAATGTTTCAATCATTTAATTTAATCGCATTACTCTTCTTTTTACCTGTTATTATCAGCATTATACTGATCTTATTCCGTTCCCGGTTATTAAATGTTTTAGCCTTATTTTTTTATTCCTGTATGTTCTTAATTATTATTATCAGGCTTTATATCTATCCGCAATCCTATACTTCCTATTTTCAAGCGGATTCACTTAATATTTTTTTCCTTTTGATATTAGGAATAGTTTTTTTCTGTGTGGCCCTGTATAATATTCATTATTTATTACGGTCAAAAGCTTCCCTGAAACAGCAGACAATATATACAATATTATTTATATTCTTTATTCTGTCCATGACAGCAGCTTTTCTGTCACAGCATCTGGGCCTCTTATGGGTTTTCATCGAAGCAACCACGCTCATGAGTGCGCCGTTGATCAATTTTGAAAAATCCAGGTCTTCTCTGGAAGCAACATGGAAATATATTTTTATCTGTTCCATCGGTATTTCGTTAGCTTTTGTAGGAATAATTTTACTTTCTATATCAACAGGCGAGCATCATTCCCTGTTTTTTAACGATCTCTATAAAAACGCCGGGTCCTTTTCTCTCTTCTGGCTTAAACTGTCATTTCCTTTTATTATCATCGGGTTTGGTACAAAAATGGGACTGGCTCCGGTCCATGCATGGCTGCCCGACGCCCATTCAGAAGCACCTTCTCCTGTTTCAGCCATGCTTTCAGGGACATTATTAAATGCAGCTTTATTTTCTGTTTTGAAGATAAATAAAATTCTCAGACTTGCTTCCTTATACTCCTATTCCAATTCACTGTTCTTCATAATGGGGTTTTTATCTGTTTTTGTGAGCACAGTTTTTATTCTGAAAGCGCATAATTATAAACGCATGCTCGCTTATTCATCCATTGAAAACATGGGAATTATTATGATCGGGCTGGCTTTAGGCGGGGCAGGAGCCTTTGCCGCCTTTTTACATATCCTTGCTCATTCCTTTTCAAAAGTGCTTCTCTTTTTAACATCGGGAAATATCCTGCATCTGTTTAAAACCAAAGAAATTCATAAGGTCAACGGCCTCTTGAAAAGGGATAGATTAACAGGATGGCTATGGATCCTGGGCTTTATATTCATAGCCGGATTTCCGCCCGGTCCGGTATTTATAAGTGAACTATTGATGGTAAAAGCATTTTTATTAAAAAAATTTTACCTCGCAGTTGTGATCTTAATATTTTTATTAACTGTAATAATCTATGGCCTGGCAAAAGCGGTTTTTAATATGAGTTTCGGGCAGGACTCTCTGCAATCTTTTTCTGTGAAAGTTTCCCTGTTAGATTACCTGCCCCAGATTATACTCATCATCCTTTTATTTGTTATCGGATGTTTTATGCCGGATGTGATCTATAAATTAATACAGAATTGCTTAATGTATATATAAGAGAAAAAAGGAGTTAAATAAAGGTGAATTGGCTCAAAACCGAAAACACAGCGCTGATAAAGTTAAAAAATATTCCCTGTTTAGCTTGTACGGATTTTCGAACAGCAATAATTGAACAGTATAAACGTAAAAGAAGAGTGGCAGGTTTTTTTGGGGTTCCTGAGAAAAAGGTCTACGCTGTACTGGCTGATGATACCAAAGGCGAACTTTTTATTGCATCTGCGGATTTTAAAAAAGAAAAGGAATATCAGGCTTTAACACCTGATATACCGGCTTTTCATATGTTTGAACGTGAACTTTTTGAACAGACAGGTATTAAACCCCTGGGGCATCCCTGGCTAAAGCCTCTTCGTTATGAACGTGATCATGTTAACAGAAAAAAACAAATGAAAAACTATCCCTTTTATACCATGCCAGACGAGGAGGTACATGAGGTTGCCGTCGGACCGGTACATGCGGGGATAATTGAGCCCGGCCATTTCCGTTTTATGTGTAATGGCGAAAAAGTATATCATCTTGAAATCCAGCTGGGATATCAGCATCGGGGTGTTGAAAATCTGTTTTTATGTAATGATCGTTTCCTTCCCCACCTGGCAGAATCTATTGCAGGTGATACTGTGATAGGTCATACCATGGTTTATACCCGGGCTATGGAGATAATGGCCGGTGTACGAAGCACGGAAAAAGCGGAATTAATAAGAGACATACTGCTGGAAATGGAAAGAATAGCGGTCCATATTGGAGATCTGGGTGCAATAAGTAATGATATAGCTTATCTGTTAGGCAATTCAGTATTCGGAGCCACTCGTACTCTGATCATCAACATGATACAAGATATTTGCGGAAACCGGTTTGGAAAAGGATTGATCCGCGTTGGCGGAGTACTTTTTGATATTAAAAAAAATGAACGGGATGAGATCAGGAAGATATTGCAAAAAGTAGAAAAAAAAGTAAAGGATATGTGTGATATAATGTTCAGTTCACCCAGTGTGCTTTCAAGACTTGAAAAGACAGGAATTGTAAATAAAGAAACAGCCTCCAGGATCGGATTAACAGGTATGAGCGCCAGAGCTTCAGGGATCAGCCGGGATATACGAACAGATTTCCCTGATGCTATATATAAAAAGATTCCGGTTAAAAAGGTCATTCTTAATGAGGGAGATGTTTATGCCCGTACGTATATCCGATTTTTGGAAATTTTAGAATCAATGAGGTTTATCAATAAAGCACTGAATAAACTGAATAACGATCCTGTAATGAAAGAAGTTAAATATAATTTAAGCAGGGAGAGCATGGTCATCTCCATGGCGGAAGGATGGCGTGGTGAAATTATTCATATCGTTTTAACAGATAAAAATGGAAAAATAAAAAAATATAAAATCAAAGACCCTTCATTTAACAACTGGTATGGCCTGGCACTGGCAGAAAGGAATAATGGAATATCAGATTTTCCGTTATGTAATAAGAGTTTTAATCTGTCGTACTGCGGGAATGACCTGTAAAGAACAGATATGATCGGGTATTATTTATCAGGAGATTTTAATGTTACGTATTATTAAGATGCGGATCAGTCAGGGTTCCCAGAGCATAAAGAATCTGAAAAAGCCTGTACTGTCGGAAAAATTCAGGGGATGGCCTGTCTTAAATACAGAATATTGTCAGAAGAACTGTAATTTATGTTCTGAAATATGTCCGGCCCATGCTATTACTCATAAGCCGTTAGCCCTTGATATGGGTAAATGTATTTTTTGCGGAGATTGTGAACGGATATGCCCTGAGCAGGTCATCCGGTTTACCGGTAATTATAAAACAGCCTGCAGTCTATATGAAAACCTTATTATAAAAAGCCACAGTGAAAATCATGAAAAACAGGCCGTAAAAGTAAACAAGATCATCAAGCAGAAATTTGGCCGGTCTTTAAAATTAAGGCAGGTATCAGCAGGAGGCTGTAACGCCTGTGAAATGGAATTGAATGCCTGTTCCAATGTTAATTTTGATATGGGACGGTATGGAATTGAGTTTGTGGCTTCCCCAAGGCATGCAGATGGAGTAGTTATTACAGGCCCTGTTTCCGAAAATATGGCGGATGCCCTTAATGATACATTTTCAAGCATCCCCGAACCCAGGATCATTATTCTAGTGGGGGCTTGTGCCATCAGCGGTGGTATCTT
>JAHITG010000370.1 GCA_018817865.1 Spirochaetota bacterium | reverse complement strand
TTTCAAACTTAGTGCAGGTGCTGCCATGTGTATTGCTCTCATTGCAGCGAAGCTGATACCGCAGATCCTTACATTAAGGTTGAGGTACTTTCTGGTGATCCTGATCCTTCTGGCGATCAGGCCGATGTATGTGTTCTGGCTGAAGAAATAATCTAAAATTTTCTTAACTGCAGATAATGCTGATACGTGGCTTGCGAATATCAGGCGATGTATCAGCATTACATGTTACTACTTCTTTTTCTTTTTTAAAGTTGATATGCCTAATACCTGATAAACAGCACACCAGCGGAGAAAGCTGGTAAATAAAAAGATAACTGCAACGACCAGGGCGAGTGTTGCCATATACCCGTGAATTCTGTGTGTAAAATAAAGAAATAAAAGGATCACTGCAATTACTATTCGTATGAATCGGTCATTGTTACTCATATTTTTTTTCATTTTCGACCTCCTTTTAGTATTGATCTGCCTCCAGATATTTTTTTGTTCTAAAGGGCAGAGAAATCATTAAAATGCCGGTTATATTTGTTAGGTAATTTATAGAATAACTTTAATATAAAAGATTAAATTATAATTGCAAGAAGTTTTTTATTTTTATTAAATTTATAGAAATCGAAAAATCAAATAGTTATATTTCATATTATGAAAGAGAGTAATGATAATGTTGAGAAACTTATATTTACTGTTATTAAACCTGAAAACAGTAAAAAAAATATTATTGCTAAAAGCCGGTTTGTAAATACAGAAGATCAATCGACAACGTCTCTTTCCATCCTATGGTCTTTTTATTATGAAAACAGGAAATTTAATCTAATCGACCAGAAAACAAAGAAAGAAATGGATAGTCTCTTCCTCTCAAGATGGACACCGAAACATCCTTTAATATCTGACAGGGTCGATAAAGACTCATGGAAGGTAAGGTTTTCATATTTAGTGGAAAACAGCCAGGATCTTTTTATAGACGTTCACGTGACTATTTTGTTCGATATTAAAAAAATGGTAGCTCTTTATTACTCTACGACAGAGATCCTGAAATAAAGGTCTATTCTACTTTATTTTTCCTATGACCAGGGTGATATCATCATGCTGATCAACATCTTTTGTGTATTCTGCTACTTCATCGATAATCGTTTTATAGACTGATGAGGCACTTTTATCATGGTAATTTTTAACCAGGTCCATTATCCTTTTCTCGCCGTATTGCTTCCTTTCTCTGTTCATGGCTTCACTAACCCCGTCCGTGTACATCAGGAAGATATCCCCGGAAGCGAATGTTGATCTGTTTGTCCTGATCTCCTTATAGGTGTTTGCAATACCAATAGCATGAATGTCCGCTTTGAGTTTCTTGATCTTTTTATTTTTATCATTGTAAAATAATACCTGATCGTGCCCGGCACTGATATACTCGATCTCATTACTTTTTGTATCATATATCATAAGGAACATTGTAACGAATTTATCACCTTCCATATCAGCATACATGATCGAATTTATATTTTTTACGATCTCCTTCAGGTCAATTGTTTCTTCACGGGTTATCGATCTTAATAAGGTCTGTATCTTTACCATGACCAGTGCAGCGCTCATTCCTTTTCCCATAACATCTGCAATGACACACAAGTATTTGTTATTTTTTATTGGAATTATATCAAAATAGTCTCCTCCGACTCCTTTCGCAGCCAGGGAACTTCCTATAAATTCTATTTTTTCATTTTTAGGGAGGGAAGTGGGCAATAACTTCTGCTGGATCTCGCCGGCCATTATAATATCCCTCTCCATCAGCTCTTTTTCCTTTACTTCCAGTATCATTTTTCTGTTATGCAGATGGTTGGATACTCTTATGACAAGTTCGTTTTTATCAAACGGTTTGGTGATATAGTCATCACCTCCTACATTGATCCCGTAAATCTTATCCTCTTGTTCCTGTTTAGCGGTTAAAAAGATTATGGGAACCATATCTCCTCTGTATTTATACCGTATCCTCTTGCAGACTTCATATCCGTCTATTCCCGGCATCATGATATCAAGCAATATCAGATCCGGTCTTGTTTTTTGATATTTTTCAATTCCCTCTTCTCCATTCATCGCCATTTCAACCTTCCAGTTGTTCATTTCAAGTCGGCTCTTCACTACCTCCAGGTTAACTTTGTTGTCATCTATAGCCAGGATCAGTTCCTGGTTGCCTTTGTGAAGTTTTCTAAAACGATCGGATTTGTCCACATCATATTCAGTGTCATCCGTGTAAACGGGTTTTACGGAAACAGCTCCCTTGTGTTCCAGGGCATTCCGGATACGCAGTAAGAGTTCACCTATCTCAAATGGTTTTACAATATAATCATCTGCACCTACTTCAAAGCCTTTTCTCTTGTCTTCCAGCCTTGTTTTAGCGGTCAGGAGTATTACCGGAACAGAGTGATATTTTTCTTGTCCTCTTATTTTCTGGACCAGTGTATAGCCATCCATTTCAGGCATCATAACATCACTGATGATCAGATTATAAAGGCCTGTATTTAATAGTTTTAATGCTTCATCGGCAGATAATGCTTTTGTAACATTATATCCCTTTTCCATCAGGTTCATGGCTAATGCTTCCAGGTTGATCTCAATATCATCTACGATCAGTATTTTCTCACCTTTTCCTTTGGGAAATTTCAGAATATCTTTTTTCCCATCATCATCTTCTACCATGAATCCTTTAGTGAAAGGATCAAAATCCTTTGATTCTTTCCTTTTTTCCGTGATTTCGGGAGCCGGGGGTAAAATGGTGCCAATGTCTGCTTTCTTTTCTGCTTTTACTTTCATTCCCGGTTTAGTGGGAAGGGTAAAGTAGAATGTGCTGCCTTTGCCCGGCTTACTTTCAGCCCATATTGTCCCACCTAGAGATGTCAGGATCTTTTTTGTTATGGCCAGGCCCAGACCCGTTCCTTCATATTTTCTTGACGATGAACCGTCAACCTGCCTGAATTCATCAAATATAATACCCAGATGGTCTTCTTTAATACCTATTCCGGTATCTTCAATACTTATCAGAACAGAATCCTTATTTTTTTTATCAGGTTCAGCAGTTATCCTGATAAAACCCTTTTCCGTGAACTTTACAGCATTCCCGATGATGTTGATCAGGACCTGCCTGATCTTATCTTTGTCCACATAAACATCTTTACAATCCTTTTTAATATCCAATTTTAATTCGATAGGTTTCTTGATAAGCAATCCTTCAATGGAAGGTTCTGCATCATCAATGATACTCTTTATACTGAATTTTTTTATTATAAAGTCTTGCTTTCCGGACTGCATTTTAGACATATCCAGGATAACATTTACAAGATCTTTCAGGTTATTGGCACTGCCTATTACCATGGAGAGATGATCCTTCAATTTTGTATTAATGGGGCCGTCAGCTCCTTCAAGCATGGCCTCACTTAACCCGATGATCCCGTTCAATGGAGTTCTCAGTTCATGGCTGGTATTTGCCAGGAAGTCACTTTTAAGTTTATCCAGTTCTTTCAGTTCCCTGTTCTGTTTTTCAACGGTCTCGAACATGAGTGAGTTTGTCAAAGCAATACCCACTTCCAGGGAAAGGTCTCTCAGGAATTTAACATCCATATGGGAATATGATTTCATGTTCCTCTTTTTACCAAGGCCTATCAATGCCTGAAGCTTGCCATTATGAATAACAGGTACCAGGAGGATCTCTTTTAATTTATTAAACAGGTCTAAAAGTTCCTGCTTGATATCAATATATCGCGGGTCGGAATTTAAAAGCTCTTTTTCGATCGGCTCTACCTTTTTCTGGATCCAATCTATGGCCTTGTTCTTGATCTTGACCGTAACAGCTTGTTTAGCGTTACGTTCGATCAACATCATGGTCTCATTTCCCACAAGATATGTATTCACTTCTTCACTGTATAAAGTATTCTGGAGCATGTTTCGTGTCTGGTCAGTCAATTTATAGACATTATTAAGAGTGCTGATCTTCTCCAGGAATTCATCCAAAAGGGCCCTGTAATTATATTTTCTTCTTTGAAAGATATGGTCTACCAGGGGTTGAACCTTATTGTAATAGACACGCATTAGAATAAACAGGAGTACAGCCACGCCGGTGATCTGCATCACATTCATCTCTTCCAGAAATGGGTACAGCAGATAGATCACAGCTCCCAGAGGAAAAATAATAACTGCTGACATGGCTACCCACAGGAGTGTCTTGTGGAAGACCGTTTCGATGTCAAACATCTTATGTTTTACGATCCCGATCATATTTATCACGGAAAAGAGCATGATAGGAAAAAATCCGAAAGGATAGATCGCGATGTTGAACTGTGGAAGGTAATCTGCTGCGCCGATGAGGGCAACACTGAGTGAAATAAGGAGGAACTTCAGATTCGTTCTTTCAGTCTGGTTTTTTGAATTTTTAAATGAGATCCAGAGCGTTGTGAGGACCATTAACATGTAAAAAAAGAAGAAGGCCATGAAGAAATACCCAAGCAGTCCGAACATGGGGAAATATCCCCAGTAATACAGCTTAGAATATACGATAAATTTATCAGTAAGATAGGTTGAGAGTGCAAATCCTGTTGCACCTATATATCCGATCACAAGGAGGATCGTATTTAATAATGACTTTTTTAGTATCCTGTTGCGGTAAATTAGTGAAAGAAGGAATCCATTTACCCCGATAAAGGGTATCCCAATGAACATGAACCTCCCGAAAAAGAAAGCAACTCTGTAATTAACTGCATTGTACTGCATTCCCTGGCAGAAGAGCCACGTGCAGACAGCCAGCATAAAGAAGAAGAAGACGATATTTATTTTTGACCTGATATCTTTGATCAGTACAAAAGTGCCTATAAAAAAAAGAATAAAGCAGGAAGTAAGGACCGGTATGGAGTAATAATTCAGATAGTAATTATCAGGATTTATAAGTTCAGATATAAAGGATGGTCTGGAGCCCTGGCCAAAAATATTCAATGGGAGGGATATGAAAATGAGAATGAACAGAAGACCGTAAATATATTTTTTAGTATTTTTCATATTTTTCTTTCATACTACATAGAGGGTCCGGGCTATTTTTGAGTATTATTTAAAGGACTTTACATATTTTGAAAATTCACCTTTTGGTATTATCCTGTTGAACATCACCCGTGCGATCCGGTTGTCCATATCATTACTTAATAATGTGATCTTGAATTTCATTTTATTCAGTTCAATATTCTGTTCGATCTTAATATTATCTTTATAATATTTGAATTTAATACCCTTCCGATTTATGTTTATAAGGTGAACTTTGTATTTATTTTTACCGGAAGTAATATTAACATCTTGATGAATGGATATTCTTTTAAAGCGGCGTTTATCAGAAAATTTAAAATAGGAGAGTATGATCTCCTCTTCTATCGAGCGTGTCACAAATCTGGTCAGGTAGAGCCAGAAAGACTGAGGGAATGGTGCTAGATAGTATTTTGGTTTTAATTTTTTCTTTTCAGCAAGCTTCTGTATCTTCCCGGCAACTTTATGAGGGGATAACCCTTTTTTAATATTGTTTATGATTTCGGATTTTGTATTATAAATATACCGGGCATATATTGAGCCGGCTTCTTCGACTATAGGTTCTTTTGATATCTCCTCTAAATTGTCATGAATATAACCTAACACAAGGGATGTGACCTGAATATGAAAAGGCTTTAATTCTATCCTCAATGCTGAAGAGAGCTGTGTCAACGCTGCTTTACAGGCAGAATAATGTGAAAAGAAGGGAATATTGGACTCCCCTGTGAGGGAGCAGATGTTTATTATTTTTCCGTCGTTTTCATTCCTCATCACAGGGATGACCTTCTGAAGCAGCTCTAAATAACCGAAATAATCAGATTGAAAGAGTTTTACAGCTTTGGTAGAATCAATATTCTCAATGGATCCGCACATCTGTTTGTCAAGATTGTTTATCAGTATATCTATTCGGTTGTTATTCTCCTTTAAAATGGAGCTTATTGCTTTGGATATTGAATTTTTATTTAAAAAATCTATTGATATTAATTTTACATTTCTCTGGATATTTTTCGGAATTTGCGGTTTCTTCTTTTTATCCTGTAGTATACCATACACTTTATTATTGTTGCGGGCAAAGTTAAGGATGCAGTTGAAACCAAGGTTAGTAGAAGCATCCGTAATAAGGACTATTTTTTCAATCTTTTCCATTAACGACTCCTTTTTATCAAAACATCTTTTCAAATATCGGCAGAATCATGATGTGATCAAATAATTAATAATAAAATATTACTTTATATTTTGTTTTCAATATTTTTATTCTATTCAGGTTGTTGATTTATATAAAAACAGATCTTAGGTCTGCTATTTTTAAATTATATGCATTCTTTTTTAAAACAATTAATTAAATCACCGTCTGAATAATTTTTATTGAAATT
>JAHITG010000369.1 GCA_018817865.1 Spirochaetota bacterium | reverse complement strand
CCCTACAAAGGATTCACCTTTTCTTATATCATTCCTCGATTAAGAGGCTGTATAGCAATTAAAATTTTTGTGAGGCTTGATTTACCTGTACCCTTTAGGATGGATCCATTTTTTACAATTTTACTTGACAAAATATTTTAAAAAAATATTATTTCGGTAGCACGATTATAATTTTTGTGTTACTAAAATAAAAGGAGGAAAATGTATGCTCAAAAAATTATTAGTTCTATGCATTGCTTTCATTACAGTTACATCGGCAAGTCTTTATGCCTGTTTTGACACTTACCTGTTCCTGAACAATTATTCCATGGTCTATCCGCAGAAACAGATGGTAGTGGAGAATCTCAGTGAATACTCGTTTAACAGTATGACAAATCCGGATGATGATACTTTTTTATCCGATTTCAATGCCTATTATGGACTGTTTGAAAGGTTTTCAATACAATTAGGCCTCTCTTCTTCTGAAAAACCGCGCAATGAATTCAAAATAGATGAATACGGCATAAAAGGAGTATTAAATGTGCTTAATACGAAACCTTTGCATTCCGTTGACATGTATACGCTCGATATTATACTTGCGCATCGAAGTGATTTTGAAGGTCATGAATCAGCGATCGAATTTTCCGTTCCCAATATATTCTATAAGAAAGAGAACATACTTGTGGTTCATCCCGTATTTGAGGCTAATATTTCTCACGGGTCAGAATATTCTATCGGCGGACACCTGGGCTTGTTTCACTCATTTTATAACAGCACCCTGATCGGAATAGGAGCTGAATATTCCAGTGCTCAGAACGGGTCGACTTTCAACAAACGCCTTGTAGAAGGGGAGTCTGCCGCGAGTCTGTTCCTGGGGGCAAAGCTGGGAAAGATCTTTTATCTTCAGAATGAATTTGCCAAGGGGCTTGCAAATTCAAGAGACCTTGGCTTTGCATCGACCATTAAGCTGATCTTTTAATTCATGACAGAATATGAACGGGTGCCGTATTCAGTCCATTATCTTACTTCTTCACGGCACCTTGTTCTTAAAAAGAGATTGACAAGTGACTTCCATTCTGTACTTTCAAGACCAGTGATATTATTATTTTGATTCTTCTTTAGAAAGCCGGACATCGTTTATAAGTCCTGATCCGGGATTTGATGAAGGGGGAAAGATGCATAAAAAAAATGTAATGTTAAAGACAAATCCATTCATTAGTATTATTTTTTTTCTGGCCCTCTTTTTCGCGTTATCCGTCCCCCGGGTTTATGCTGAAGAAAGCGAGGTTACAGCGAAGATAAAACAGTTCTCTGATTCTATAATTGAAAAGCTGGAGCCTAAAGCTGCTCGAGGCACAACCATTGCTATTGCAGACTTTGACAACAAATCGCAGGAAGCTGACAGGGCCAATCTGGGATTCGCTGTATCTGAGATCATAACCGAACAGTTCGAAAGATCAGGGAAATTCCGCATGGTCGAAAAAAAGCAGATCAACAGCATCCTCAATTCAATGGAAATGAGCCTGACCGGCTTATATGACTCGGATAAAGCGCCTTCGGTCGGAAAGCTGATCAATGCAAAATACCTTATTGTCGGTTCTGTATCCAGGCTGGCAGGTTTTTACCGTGTTGCTGTCAGGGTAGTGGAAGTGGAGACCAGTTCTATCCTGCTCTCAGATTCCATGGACCTTGATCCTGACCTGCTTGAGGATACAGCCAAAAAATACCAGCCCCCTCGGTACCGCCTTCATATAGGCAGTTCCATGAGCTGGTTCGGAATGGACTATCAGAACAATGCCATTTATTCAATCGGCCTGAGCCTCGGGGCACATTATAACCTTTCGGGCCCTCACTGGGTCTCGCTTCAGGGTATTTTCTTTTTTGGTCATTTCTATATCGAACATCATAAGGTTGATGATCCGGTTGGCTCAAGTATTAATGTCAGCTATAACCTGAAGAACAGCCTCCTGCTTCTGGCCGGCTATGGCTACCGTATCCCGGTTTCCAGGTCCTTATCGATCCAGCCGAACCTGCTGGCAGGATGGATCACTTCCAGTATTAATGTCTTTGAGTATTATTATTATAATACGGTTGAAATAAGAAATGATGAGCCCGGGTCCTACAGCTCCGGTATCCTGGAGCCGCGCATTGATCTTGTTTTCATGGAAAAGAACCCCATTTCCTTTTATATCGGTTTAGGCTATTTCCACTATTTAAAAAAATTCTCTCAGACCTTCCAGGGCCTTGTCACAGAAAGGGTCATGAACGGTATTAAATTGGAAGGGGCTGTTATGGTCTTCTTTTAATTGGACTGCCGGATATCTTCAGCTTGTTCAGGTAACCTGCTGTTCAATTCAGCAGAGGTGCAGAATAAAAGTAATAGGTAACGCCCCGGCACCTTTTGGTATTTTTTTTAAAACATCTTGACAAAGTTTAATAATCAATTACATTAATAAAACAATTTCTAAATAAGGAGAATGAATATGATTAATTTAAAATATTTGGTTACTTTTATATTACTTTTTTTAATTATCGCTGTCCCCGGTTATACACAAGAAATTAAAGCCGTGCCGGCTGAAAAGGAAGGAAATATATTTAACGATGGAAAGTCAGATTATGCCACATCAAAAGCTACTTTTACACTTGTCAGTGAAGATAAATTATCATTAGTTAAATCTATACTGGTGAAGATAGATAAGAGTGAGTTTGTCGAATATACAAAACCGATTACACTTGATCAAGAGGGATTTCATACAATAATTTATTATTCTATTGATAATGTAGAGAACAGATCAAAAGAGACTGCGTATACTGTAATAATTGACAATACACCTCCGGAAGTAAAGCTTGATTCAAGTATTAAACTGGTGACACATAATGATAAACAATATGCTTCAGGTATTACAGAATTCTCATTATCAGCAACTGATAAAAGCTGTGGAGTAAAAACTATTGAGTATTCGGAAGATAGCGGTGCTTATAAACCTTATAATGAAAAAATAGTTTTTAAAAAAAGCGGACTGCATACGATCAAATATAGAGCTGTTGATAATCTTGGGAATATATCTGCAGAACAATCCTTTTCAGTAAATATTGATAACGCGAAACCTATAGTAAAGATCATACCATCCGGTAAATTGTTTGAAGCAAAGGGTGTTAACTATGTTCCGGCGGATTTTAAATATTCTATTGAAGCAGTAAGTATGGAATCGGCCGTTTCTACAGTATTTTATGCTGTTGATTCTGATAAATATACGGATTATAAAACTCCTTTTACTTTACCCGGTGAAGGAATACATACGATCAAGGTAAAAGCAGTTGATATTGTAGGAAATGAATCTGATATACAGACATTAGCTGTTACTGTGGATGCTACTCCCCCTACAACAAAATTAATACCAAACGCCAAATAGACCGATCATAATACTGGTTTTTTTTGTTTTTACCTTGAATTTTTCGATTTTTAAGGTATACTATATAGCAGTAATATTTTCGCCGAATTATCTGTCCGGATAACTAACTATATGATAAAAACGCTTGCGATATTATTAATATTATTAAATACAACATTTTTATACTCTTCAGAAATAACCTTTAAATGGAAGAAGGCCAGGTGGGCAAAATCTTATAATTTTCAGATTTCTAAAGATCAAAATTTTTATACTCTGCTTTATGAATTTAATGATCTGATTGATACTTCATATAAAGTCGATCTCGATCCGGGTGATTATTATTTTCATATTGCCGGAATAAATGCAGCCGGCTTATACGGCCCTTATTCTAAAACTGCAAAGATTAAAGTAATAAAGGAAAAAGAACAAAAGGTATTATATAAACCTGATTTTAAAGAAAGAAATAAAATAGTAACATATAAGGCCGAGGACAAAGAGAGGGATACAACGGTAAAATTAAAGGCTGAGGATATCAAGAAAAATAAAATAGCAATAGATGAGCCTCAAATTAAAGAGAAAAATATAAAAGGAGTGGATAAGCCTGAAATCAAAGAAAAGAGCTTATCTGATGAAAAACCCGTTGATATGAAGATAGATGAAAAACCCGTTGATATGAAGATAGATCTAAAACCGGAGATTAAAACAGGAAAAGATGAATTATCCATGTCAATTAAATCAGACTATATTATCGTTCCTGCCGGAACTGGTTATAAACTCACGTCAAAAGATGATGATGTAAAAAAAATATTTTATTCTATTGATAAATCCGAATATCAGGTATTCCAGCCTGATAAGCCTATCATTTTCAATAAAGATGGCCTTTATAAACTTAATTACTATGGAATAGATTTTGTGGGGAATACATCCTTTGTAAAACTTGCTTCTATCAGGGTAGATGATGTGCCCCCGGAAGTTAAAATGAAATTATCCGGCATAAAATATATTAATGATGGGATCTATTATATTGCCCCGGGTACCTCTGTCGCATTTAATGCGATCGATAATGTAAGCGAAGACAGTGAAATTTTCATATCTCAGAATGATGGTGCTTTCCAGGATCATAAGACCATCAAGTTTAATTTTATTGAATCAAAAACAAATATTATTAAATTCTATGCGCGCGATTCAGTAAAAAACAGGTCTAAAGTATATGACGTAAAAGTGGTTCTTGACTCTACACCTCCTCAATTGGATTACTCTTTTGAAGGCCCGTATTCATTAAAAACGAAAGATACTTATTTTATTGGTAAAAATACAAAGATCAGGATAAAAGCCTTTGACTCAATTTTAGATAATATTACGGTCAATATAGACGGGAAAGAGAGTTTTACATACAATTCACCGTTCTCTATTGATAAATCAAAAGCATTTGTAAATATAACAGCACAGGATAAATTAAATAATATTAAAAAAATGGGGATTAATATTATTAAAGATGATGCTCCTCCTGTGGATACCATTATTGTGAAGTAGCATATCACAAGTTCTGCTTAATATATTATTGCCGAATCAGTTTATTGTGTATCAATAAATATGTCGCAAAGGAGGTGATAAGATTATGAGAATTCCCTTCAAATTCTTTTTGCCTGTATCCATTTTATTGGTTCTTATCCTGCTTTTTAGCTGTGGTAAAAAAGAGACTTCAATTACTCCAAGTGAAAAGCAGAAGTTCGTAAAAATTGAATATCTTCAAGGAAAAGTCGATGTCAGGGACAGCAAAGAAGACGAGTGGAAAAGTGCCGAGTATGATCATTCCTTCAGCACCAGTGGCCAGATCAAAACATATTCTAAAGCCATAGTGATCCTGAAATTTAAAACCGGTGACAAATTGAAGATTAATGAAAACACATTTCTATCTTTGGATTCCCTGGATGACAATGTTAAGAAACCTCTTAAGCTTACATTGGATGTCGGTGAGATTTTT
>JAHITG010000368.1 GCA_018817865.1 Spirochaetota bacterium | reverse complement strand
TAACTCTACTACTGCCAAAATTAATATCGAAGGATTTTCCAGTAATATTGATATCATTAATAAATTTATCAGCAGTCTTAATACCAGGTTCCAAGATGTACAATTACTTGCAACAGAACAGGAAAAATTCGGGAAAAAAGTCCTGGTTAGTTTTATTATCACTTTTAATATCTGTCAATGATCAATGAAAATGAAAAATTTATTATTTAAAACCATTTTTATACTTGTTGTTTTTATCCTGTTTTTATTAACAATAATCTCATTTTCAAAAAATACTTTTTCATTGATAAAAGCCAAAAATAGTTATTTATCTGATTTGTATTACCTGAATAATTTACCAGAGTTTAAAGAGAGATTAAAAACCATTGAACTGGAATTCCAAAATGATAAAAAAAAGTTATTTCTAAACCTTTCTTCTATTTCATTATTAAATCATTGTTCCAGAATTGCTGACAAATTAAATATCAGCATCCTCTCGTTTAACCCGGTAATCAATTCAAAGAGTCATAATAATGATTTTAAACAAACCATTATTGAGTTGAACATTGAGACAGATTACATAAATTTAATTAAGTTTATAAATAAAGTTGAAAGCTTAGAGTTTATAACAAAAATAGACAAACTTGAAATATATCGGATAGATCCTTATTCATCAAAGATTAAAAGTAAAATCACAATTGCAGGAATTTCTATTAATGAAAAGTAAAAAGTCTTTACAATCAATTCTGATCATAGTAGTCATACTTATCTGGACAGGTGTATTTTACAGGATATATTTATCATCAACAAGGAAAAGTAATAAAATTAAAGTTAAAAATGAATATTCATCAACCGGAAATACAGAGCTTATAAATAAGTTAAACAAATTAAGAATTGATTTTAATAATAAAAAAATAAATGATCCCTTTCGTTCTTTTACAAAGATCTACTCTGAGTACCGGCAATTAAAGAATGCTAATAATAACAATTCCAGAGTAACACTACCTGCTTATTTACTTAAGGGGATTGTCTGGGATACATCAGATCCTCAAGCAATACTAGTAAAAAGTAAAATATATAAAAACAAAGGGAAAATGAAAATTGGCGAAACAATTATCGTAGGTAAAAATAGTACAATTGATTACGGAACAGTACTTGAAATTCAGGAAAATTGCGTTATAATAAGTACTTATAACCAAAAGTTTAAATTGAGAGGTAATGTATGGGAAAAAATAAAATAGTTTATAAATTACTTCCAGCAATACTAATACTGTTTTTACCATGGATATCTTTAATTGCACAAGACAGCAAAGCCTCCTTTTACGAAAAATTTAAAAGTATAAATATTAACGTTAATTTCAGAAGTACTGATATTGACGATGTAATAAAGATCTTTTCCGAAAAAATGAAGATCAATATTATCCGTAATGATAATATAGAAGCAAAGATCACTGCAAATTTACAGAATATTAATGTTCTCGATGCTCTGGAAGTTATTTGCAGAGCTCACAGTATCAATTATTTAATAGAAGATGCAATCATGAATAATCCTGTAATTAGAATATACACTCAAAAAGACTATTTGAAAGCCCTGATATATAAGGGTAAAGCTGATATAATAAAATTAAAATATGCAAAGGCATCCGAAGTATTTAAAAAATTACAGGAATCGGGTGCAATAGAGGGAAACCAGGAAAAAAGTTATAGCGGAGGAATTTTTTATGCTGATGAAGCCAGCAATTCCATTATCATAGTAGATAAAAGCACCTCTATTAAAAGAAGTAAATTAAGAGAAATAATAGAAGCTTTCGATCAACCCGCTTCACAAGTCTTAATTGAAGCAAAAATTTTATCAGTATCATTAAATGACGAGACCAGTTTTGGAATAAAATGGAACTTACTCTGGAAAGCTGATTTTGTTATGCCTTTTTCGGGTGATACTGCTTCAGATGCAAGCTTGGCAAAAACATACCAGTTTAAGGACGGTTCAGGCTCTATAAGCGGACTGATAACTGCTCTCTCTGAACAGGGTGATGTAAAAGTTTTATCAAATCCGAGGATAGTAGTATTAAATAATGAAGAAGCAAAAATCATAGTTGGTAAAAATGAACCATATTCAGTAACCACCACTATTCCTTCCGGAGGGAGTACTCTTGTAACTTCAGATACAAAGTTCGTTGAAGTTGGCATTGGATTAACCGTAAAACCTCAGATTAATCAAAATAATATTATTTTAAAGATCAAGCCGAACGTTAGTTCAGCAGCAGAGAGAAAATCAGAATCTCTGGCCCCAACAGTAACAAAAAGTGAAGCGGAAACAATAGTCTCAATAAAAAACGGGACTACACTGATCCTCGGGGGCCTGATAGAAACCAAACAGATGGAGACTGTAAAAAGAGTTCCCATTCTTGGACATATCCCCTTATTGGGATACCTGTTTTCCAGTAGAAGTTATGTAACACAGCGCTCAGAACTGGTAATATTTCTTACACCTACAATTATAAAAGATACAATAGATCAGAGTAAAGACCTTAATAAATTAAAAGATATTGAAAAGGAACTGGAAGATGATTGACAAATCTTATTCAAAGATATCTTCCTGGAATATGGTATAAAAATCACACTTTATCCCCATTCTTTTATTATATTTACTAAACTACAGTAATTCTATAAGTTTAGTATCAATCTTACATTTATTATACTTGACATTTTGAATATTTTTCATATTATTACCCTACGATGAAAAGAATAATATTGATCCTGTCTTTAATATTTATCCTTCATCCGGATCTGTACGCAAAGAAGAGTCCTTCAAAGGCTTATATACTGCAATGCAACGGGATCATCAATTCTGTCATGGCTTCCCATATAACATACCATATTAAAAAAACAGAAGAACAAAATGACGGTTTTATTATTCTCCTGGTAGACACGCCGGGAGGGCTTCTCGATTCCATGAGAGACATATCACTCTCCATCATGAACAGCACCGTTCCTGTGATCGGATTTGTTTATCCCGAAGGGGCACGAGCGGCATCAGCAGGAGCCTTTATCATACTCTCCTGCGATAAGGCTGCCATGGCCCCCACATCCAACATAGGATCAGCCCATCCGGTCAATCTGGGACAGAAAATGGATAAAACGATGGAAGCAAAAGTAGTCAATGATACGGTTGCTTTCATAACCGGCATTGCAAAAAAAAGAGGAAAGAACCAGGCCATTGCAAAAAAGATGGTCACGAAAAGTATTTCACTCACTTCAAAAGAAGCTTATCAGAACAATATCATTGATCATATTGCTTTAGACCCGGATGCCCTTATCAAAAAGCTGGATCATGTAAAAATAAAAAAGAATGACAGGACCATTATATTAAGAACAGACAACGTTATAAAGGAAGCGATCCGGATGAATGTCCTGGAAAAATTTTTATTCAAGATATCGCATCCTAATATCGCCTACATACTTCTGATCCTGGGAATATACGGTATCATTGCTGAATTTTCCTCTCCGGGCATCGGGTTCCCCGGAGTTTTAGGGGGCATATCACTCGTCCTGGCTTTCTTTTCATTGAACACACTGCCCATCAATATTGCGGGACTGATCCTTATTATATTATCAGTAATTTTATTAATACTGGAATTGAACATCCAATCAGGCGGGATCCTGGGTATCGGTTCTGTGGTCTCTTTTATCCTTGGATCCATTATGCTGATCAGAAGCTCTGCGGTTTTCTTGAAAATTTCACCCTCACTCATTATCTCTTTCAGTATTTTTTCAGCGGTAATAACAATACTGATCCTGATATTCGGTATCAGGATCCAGTTTACCCGGCCAAAAACCGGAAGAGAAGGCCTGATCGGAAGCGGTGGAATAGCTAAAACTGACATCAAACCGGCGGGTACTGTTTTTGTAAGCGGTGAATTGTGGCAAGCCCGGTCCTTCCAGAACCAACAGATCAAAAAGGGCGACACAATAGAAGTTGTCGATATAAAACATTTATTATTAATAGTGAAAAAAGTCAGCGAGTGATTTTTTAAATAGCACCATTGCACTCAGACTTTTAGCAGGAGGTTAAACATGGAACAGCGTGAACACTGGGGTTCTCATATGGGATTTATTTTTGCAGCAGCCGGTTCTGCCGTAGGGTTGGGAAACATATGGAAATTCCCCTATATAACCGGAGAGAACGGGGGGGGTGCTTTTGTAATTGTATATCTGCTCTGTATTCTGATAACCGGATTACCTGTTATGCTTGCAGAATTTACCATTGGAAGAAGATCACAGAGGAATCCCGTTGGTGCATTTAGAGCCATTAAACCCAAAAGTAAATTTATTATAGGAGGATATCTCGGAGTATTAGCCGGCTTCGTGATCCTCTCCTTCTACAGCGTAGTAGGCGGATGGACATTAGGGTATACGATCAAAGCAATAACTACGGGATTTGCCGGTCTGGGGACAGTGGAAAAAACATCATTGGTTTATAAGAATTTTGTAGGAGATCCTAGAAATGCCATCTTTTATCATATGCTCTTTATGTTCATTAATATCTTTATTGTATACCAGGGTGTTAAAAAAGGAATTGAAAAATGGACTAAAATATTAATGCCCATGATCTTTATAATTCTTCTGGTCCTGATCATTAAAGCCCTCAGCATGGAAGGGGCCATGGACGGGGTCCGGTTCTATTTAACACCGGATTTCAGTAAATTAACCGGAAATTCTATTCTCATAGCACTGGGCCATGCTTTCTTTTCACTCAGCCTCGGCATGGGGGCTATGATCACTTATGGAAGTTATTTATCTAAAAAAGAGAACCTTTTTAAATCCGCTTTAAGCGTTTCCATGATCGATACGGGTATAGCTCTGTTTGCCGGACTGGCGATCTTCCCGGCGGTCTTTGCCATGGGGTTTGCTCCTGATTCAGGCCCGGGACTGGTCTTTCATATTCTCCCGGCCATGTTTTCTAAAATGACCTTCGGGTTTTTCTGGGGATTCCTCTTCTTTCTCCTGCTCGCCATTGCCGCGATCACTTCAGGAATATCACTCCTGGAGGTAGTAACCTCGTACTTTATTGATGAACTGAAATTCAGCAGACGAGCAGCAACCGTTATTTTCGGCGTGGCGATATTTCTCCTGGGAATTCCTTCTGCATTATCATTTGGAGCATTAGCTGATTTCAAGCTCTGGAATTTAACTTTTTTTCAAATAGCAGATAACCTGGGCTCAAACTATCTCCTTCCTTTAGGAGGCCTGCTGATATCTATTTTTGTCGGCTGGGTGTGGGGGACAAAACATGCTGTCGATGAGATCCGGCATGGATCACATAATTTTGCCGATGTTCATCTTATTTCCCTAATGGCAGGACTGAAGGACGACCCGAGCCATAATTCCGATGTACATGTTCTTACACTGGCTTCCTTGTGGGGGATCTTCTTAAGATTTATTTCTCCCGTGGCCATAACTATTGCATTCCTCTTCACCATCGGCGCCATTAAACTATAGTAATGGTATAAAAGGTCTAATGTATAGAGGGTATAAATGAAATCTTTTTCTTATATACCCTCTGCTTTTTCACACCTCTCTTCAATAATAAAAAGTATTTCTATTTTCCGGATTGCCAAATCGTCATTTTCACAGGGATGTGAAAATAGATTTGGCCCTCGGAGGAGCTAATGGATTAGCTCTGAGAATGAGGAAAATAGAATACTTTTTATTATTCTTCCATTATTCACTTGAAATATTATTTAAAGTGAATATTTTCAAACTATGCCATATATATCTGAAAACACGATCAACAAGATAAAAGAGCGCTTGAGCATTGCAGATGTTGTTAAGGACTTTGTTAAAATAACAAAGAGAGGAAAGAACTGGACAGGCCTCTGCCCGTTCCATATTGAAAAGACCCCCTCCTTTTTTGTAAATGAAGATAAAGGGATCTATCACTGCTTCGGCTGTAATGAAACAGGAAATATGTTCAGTTTTATCATGAACCTTGAAAATGTCACTTTTCCGGAAAGTATCGAGATCCTTGCCAAGAAAGCAGGAATATCCATAGAATATCAGGAAGGCACCGCTGATGGTGCAAGCAGAGAGAAGGAACTGATCTATAAAGTCAATGAAAAGGCCTCTTTTATTTACAATTACTACCTGAAGAACAAACCGGAAGCAGCTAAAGCAAGACAATACCTGAAAGACCGTGATATTGATCCGGAGATGGTAGATCTTTTTAAACTGGGATTCGCCCCTGATCATTACTATAAGATATACAAGGAACTTTTAGCGGAAAATTTTACGGAGACCTCTGTTTTAAAAGCGGGACTGATCATAAAATCCAAAAAATCCAATGAATATTATGACAGATTCAGGAACAGACTCATGTTTCCCATATTCAATATCCTTGAAAATGTTATCGGTTTTGGCGGACGGATAATGGATGAAAATTCCAGCATGGCAAAATACATGAATACCCCGGAGACCAGTATCTACAGTAAACGGCATAACCTGTATGGATTGAATATCACAAGGAACCATATCCGGGATAAAAGACAGGCTATTATTGTTGAAGGTTATTTTGATCTGATATCACTCTTCCAGGCCGGTATTCAGAATGTAGTGGCTCCATTGGGAACAGCTCTGACAAATGAACAGGTCCTTTTATTGAAACGGTATGCTGATGAGATCATTCTTTTATTTGATTCGGATAAAGCAGGTAATACAGCCACGGTGAGGAGCATCTCTTTACTTCTTAATACAGATCTTAAGATCAGAATAGCCCGGCTCCCCTCCAATATGGATCCTGATGAATTCATCATGAATCACAGCAAGGATGATCTCTTAAAGCTTATCGATAAAGCTCCAAGCTTCTTAAGATTTGTCGTACAAGATGCCTTCAAGAACCACAACCGCCAGCTGGCTGATGGAAAGAATAAAATACTGGAATATCTCTTCCCGATCATAAATCAGATCAAAAATGAAATACTGAAATCTGATGTTTTCAGATACCTGGCAAACGAATTGAATATTACAGAAACCCTGCTTATAAATGAATTTCAAAAATTTAAAGTATCCGGCAAAGGTCCTGTAATAAAAACCAACGAGAACAATCAGAGGATCATCAACTCTCACGTAAAAGCCCAACGGTTCATCATCATGGCCCTTATTGAAAAACCAGAATATATCAGCCAGATATTTGATAAAATGAACATAAATGACTTTGATGACCATTTTTCATCTTTGATCATAAAAAAAATCTATGAAATATATAATGAAAAAAAGCCGGTTCGTGCCGATATTTTGATAGACAGGATATCTGATAATAAGATCAAGGAATATATAGCATCAGAAATACTGTCTGATAAGTATAGAAAAAATATATTAAAACAGCTGAATGACTGTCTATTCAAGATCCAGTCTAAAAAACTGGAAGATAAGATAAAACTTAATAATACTAAGATTAAAAAGATAAAGGAATTCGACCAGATAAAAAAAATGGAACAGGAGATGCAGCATTTGTTTTTAGAAAAAAACACTCTGAACCGGAATAAAAACAAGCTTATTGAATAATCAGGTATTTTATGGATCTTTTAAAAAAATTATTTAAAAAATTAAATGGCAGAAAAAGTATTACTTATGACGAACTTAATAATCTGCTCCCAAAAGGATATCTTCTTGAAGAACACATTGAAGAAATTCTCAGCTTTTTAGCTGAACATAATATTACACTCAGTAATAATATTACTGTGAACAGTATCGGCTGGAAAAAATATGAAAATGATATTCTCATGGATAATCTTATTAACACCCCTGATAAATTTTACTTTTATGAATTGAGCAAAAATAAAAAACTGAAAATGGAATCTGAAAAGGTCCTCCTGCAGGAACTTTCTCACATCAAGGAAAAAATAATAGAATTACTGATCGAAACGGAATTCTTTCAATTCCAGCTCTTTAAAGATATTGTAAAGACAAAACCGATAAAGAATATAAATTTTATCTTCTTTATATCCCAGGAAGCTGTGTCCATTGTAACAGAGAAGACTAAAAACTTATTTAAAAAATATTCAAGTGATAAGCACATTTGGAGCAACAAAATAGAGTTCCTCTCTTACCTGCAGAAGCTGGATTTCAAATTCACATATATTCTTGAAAAGATCGAGTACCTGAAGAATATAGAAAAAAAAATTCACGATAATGAAAAAGAGCAAACGAAAAACAGCATTTCAATAAAAAGAAATAAAGTGGATGATCATCTGCTTAAACATATATTTCCGGAACTGAATTATTTATTAAAACAGTATAATGCCGTAAAACAGAAACTGATCAAAAATCAGCTTCCCCTGGTATTAAGTATCACAAAACATTATTTTCGCAAAAATATAACCTATAATGACATTATCCAGGAAGGAAATATCGCTTTAATCGAAGCGCTTGACCTCTATAATAAAACATATCATAAAAAAGAGTTCAATCAGTTC
The DNA here is from genome assembly GCA_018817865.1 of Spirochaetota bacterium. Taxonomy (GTDB): domain Bacteria; phylum Spirochaetota; class JAHITG01; order JAHITG01; family JAHITG01; genus JAHITG01. The sequence goes on along the minus strand of JAHITG010000368.1, from coordinate 1,600 downwards.
ATCTCATCCAGGATCAGGGAAAGAGTTAAAAATTTCATCGGAAGGAACAATTCCATGATCACAGTATCCGACTCCTTCAGAAAAGAATGCAAATTCTTCCTGAAAACCTTCAAAGAGCTGAGAGACCGGTTAATGAAAAATCCCTCTCTAAAGGAAGTAAAGACGAAACTGGGCTGGAACGATAAAAAAGTTCTGAAAGTGATCAATTATCTGAAAGAAGAAGAATCTCTGGAAAGAGAAGATGACACCTTGAAGCTGAACCTGAAAAATGCGATCATGGACAAAGCACGGAAATTACCTGAAGATATAGCTATTGACAATATTTTAAAAGAACAGATCGTAGGCCTGTTAGAACAGCTGGATGATAATGAAAAGGTCATTATTAAATTGAGGTTCGGCTTTAACCCGGAAAATGTTTCCTATGATTACAGGGATATAGCACAACACCTCCACCTTGCCGAAAATGAGGTCAAAACCATTGAAGAGATCGCATTAAAGAAATTAAGAATTATTTTCAAAATGAACAACATGGAAGAATTCATATAAGACAGGAATAAATAGAGATCATCATCAAAAATACTTGATTTTTAAATTAAATTGTGATATATTATACCTAAGGACATATTTATAAAATGAGACTCAGAGTGCTAACCATATTATTTATACTTGCTTGTATAATAGGTACGGGGACTGGAGAAGTACACGCTATCGGTGTTATTGCAGGAACAAGGATCACCAACCGGGCTCAGGCAGAGCACTCCGCAGGCCTGGTCTCTACAATGATGAGCACACAGGTAATGGCGATCTACGGTATGACACCGGTGACCGGGGCAACTGATAATTACACCTACCCCGGAGGAACGATCTGGTTTGAATATTCCCTGACCAATAACAGCAATATCGGAATAGACCTCTACATTACTTTAAGCAATTTTATTATGACCAACAATTATTCCGGTTCAGACTGGAGAGCCTGGCTAAGCCTGAACACGGCACAAACTATAATCGGAACAAACGCTCAATCGGTCTCATTTACTAACCTCCTTAATATTGGGGCATCCACTACCTTTACCCTTTATATCCAAACGGCAAACAATTCACAATCTTATGACTGGGGAATGGTCCCTATGGTGGCCATGGTAACCACTACAGGGGTACCGGCAGGGATCGCCAGGATCTCAGCAGGATATTCCGGTGATAACGGTATCTTTTACGGGGGTACGAATTTCAGTATATTATATCCAAAAGTTACGATCAATGCTCCTTTTCTTTCTTTGAGAAAGACCCTATCAATATCCAATACCCCTGTCTATTTGGCCAACGGAGGATTAACAAATATTCCCGTGCCTGATTCCGTTATTACATATACAAATTACTATGATAATGACGGCAACGCAAGGGCTACGAACCTGATCATTATCGACAGGATCCCGTATCATACGGATTATATTTTAAACTCAGATAACCTGACCCTTCATACGGGAGGTGCTGTTACGCTGGAATACAGGAACAGAGGCGGTGCTCCTTATGTGCCAACCGGCCTTCCCGGAACAACGGATGCAAATATAGGAGAAGTCATTTTCAGATTTTCAGGTAATTC
>JAHITG010000367.1 GCA_018817865.1 Spirochaetota bacterium | reverse complement strand
CCCTTTTAGAGTGTGCCTACAATGTTTTAACTTTCTCCTAATATATTTCCTGCAATAATATATATACTTACGAATTTGAGATTCCGGGTCTCGTCCTGCTTCACAGGACTCGCCCGGAATGACATGTTCAGCAACTCAATTTTCATTCCACGATCTTGACGGAGGCGCGCCAGATCCATCCTATAGTGCCGTCATCCATTTTTATCTTCAGATAGGCATTATTTCCTGAAGCTGTCTTCTTTTCCTCTCCCAGATAAACAAGCTTCTCATCCTTATTAACACGGCCTACTTTTTTAGATTTGGAAGTTGCTTCTTCCCTGATATTCTCCGGTTTCTGGATTATGACTAATGCTTTAACTGTCACCGATACAGCGTCAGTATCTTCGATCTTGCTTTCAACTGCTTTATCATACGCAGTAACTTTATAATAGTAAGTCTGGAAACTCTGGACTTCCATATCAGTAAAATTATTCTCCGTTAAACTCTTTACTTTTTCATATTTTTCGGATCTGTCCTCTAATGCCCTGTATACATTATATCCCAGGACATTCTTGTCTGCTTTTTTCCACTCAATTTTTACATGGGAAACATCATAAATGATCTTTACACCTTCTATCACCGGCAGTTCAGGAGGAGGCATGGGTCGGGATGATATAAAAATAGAATGATCAGTCTCATATCCGAAAATATTGACAGCCGTGATCTTATAAAAATATTTCTTATTATGATCCAGCTCCTTATCCTTATAATTGGGATTTGATGAGTATCCGATAAACTCATAGGGTCCATCCTCAGACTCACTGCGGTATATATGATATCCGGCAAGATCCTTTTCCTGATTCTTATTCCAGCTTAATGTAATAGCCTGTGGACCATCTAAAGCATTTAATCCTGTTGGGATCTTCAGCATACGCTTGTTATTCTCATCATAGTACTTGATGATCTTTTTAACCGCCTCACCGCATACATCCCGTATCCGGCTCTCATCATTTATTTTTTCATAAAAAGAATGAATGACAATACCGCTTAATATATTCACGATCCTGATATCAAGATCGATCGTATTCTTTAATTTCGAGACCGTCCCGATGATCCCGGCTCCTAAAAAAAGATCCCTTCCTGTTTTTACGGCATTCTCCTTGTTAATGGACTGATCTTTCAATCCATGAGTCTCCAATGCTGTTTCGATCCTGGATCTCTCAAAAACCTTAAAATAATCTGCTTTTGAAAATTCCTCAAAAAGATCATGAGCGATCACTTCGCCGTAATCAGATGTGGAAGCCTGCTTCCCGATATTTTCAAACTTAAAAACACCCAGGCTCTGCTTGTTAACCGGAGCCGTGATCTCTTTCTCCTTTTTAATTTCAGGTTCTTTCGGGGCTTCTGCTTTTTCTTCTTTCTTCTCCATCCTGATCTCAGCTATCCTGAAGATCTGAATTCTCTTGTTTCCGGAATCCGCTATATATATTTTACCTTCCTCTGTTACCATCAGGCTGTAGGGATCGGAAAACTCACCCTGACCATCCCCTTCACTTCCAAAAGAAGCAAAAAACGAACCATCCTTTCTATAGAGGTGGATCAAACTATGTCCAATATCCGATATTACCAGCCTTTGGGCCTCTTTGTCATAGAAAATATCATTGAGCTGATCAAACTCACCGATATCTTCTCCTTTGCGGCCTATGGTATACATAAAGATCCCGTCTTTATCAAATACCTGGATACGGCTGTTTCCCCGGTCCGTTACATATGCTTTCCCGTCTTCATCCACGGCCACGGAAACGGGTTTATCAAACTCTCCTGCCTTTGAACCTTCAGTTCCGAATTTGGAAATAAAGACTCCTTTCTTTGAAAACACCTGGATGCGATTATTTCCTGAATCAGCTACATAGATCTGGCCCTTTTCTGATACATAAATCCCGGTGGGTGATTTGAATTCCCCGTTCTTATCCCCTTTGTCGCCAAATTGATAAAGAAAGGAACCCTTTTCATTGAAGACCTGGATTCGGTCGTTACCGGTATCCGCTACATACAGGTTGCCTTTGCCGTCAATAAAGAGATCCTGAGGCTCATAGAATTCTCCGGGTTCATTTCCCGTATTCCCCATCTTTTTTACGATCCTTCCTTCTTTGCTGATCCAGTAAATCTTATTATTATCCTTATCTGTTACAACAATGTAATGTGTCGGTGATAAAAAGATCCCGGTAATACTATCCAGTTCATCTTCCATCTCTTCAGAATAGATCATATCCACAAATTCAAGCTGTGGGATGGAATAAAGAGGTAATAACAGAATACATAAAAAGAACAGTCCCAGTAAATACTTCATTTTAACACTCCTACTTAACAATAAATTTTCATTAATGTTTCTTCAACATTAATCACACATACTTATATTATATAGTGGTGAATTCCCCCATAACCTAACCAATTTTAATTAGATTGTCAATTTTTATTAGTCCCCTGTTACCATACAACAGGCCTAAAGGCCTGTTGCTACACTTTTGGGCTATTCAAACCTGCTGTTATATCTTTCCTGTTGATATGATTTAACAATGTAACAACTGGCCCTCAGCGAAGCAGTGCCCTTTGGGTATAGGCCAATTATAATTATCAATTAAACTCCCCGCTTGACTTATAAAAAACCACAGATGAACTCGGATTAAAAATCACATCACATATCCCAAGTTAACCTGTGGTCTCTTAATTTACTCTTATTATTTATAAATCCTATTTCTCATACGAAACAAGGTCAAAGTCCACATAACCCCCTGAACTCTGAGGCCCCCCTACTTCTGCAGCAGGATAATAGATCGTTACTTTAAAAAAGTCCCGTATGTTATTCAGATCAGTCAAGGCCATCTCGAATTTCTGCCAGGCTGTTGTCAGGTTAACATTATCAAGAAGTGCCCCGTTCGGGCCTTCAAATTTTACTTTAACTCCGGTAGAGAGAACTCCCCTGGCATAAAATGTCACGCGTGTATAATTGGCATCTGTCAGATCAAGCGGTTCGGTAGTATCATAATAATCAGGCCTGGTGGCATGGATCAAGCTTATGCCGGAAAAAGAATATTCATAGGTGTTGGTAGGATTATCCGGCGGATCCGCTTCCCAGTAAATGGGATCCCCGCTCCAGTATAGGCTGAAATACTTCTTTCCGCTGTATGCTGATGAATTCTCTTTATTCTCAAGGAGCATAACCGCCGAGCCGGGATTTGAAGGATAATAGAGCACATCACCTCCGATCGTATTTAATTCGTCATCATACAGGGTCCATTTTATCCCCCAGGTGGAAGTAAAGGCACCTGGATTCGAAAGCGGTGTAAGGGGATATGGATCCTGTGCACAGGAATGTATAATTAATAGCGCTATGAATATTCCAATGATCTTCTTCATTGTTTTGATTCCTCCAACTATAAATGATAACGAGATTCACCCTAAAGGCCCTTAGAAATTGTCCTTCGGACAATTTCAGGGACTAAAGTCGCCCTAGAAATTTTCTTGCAGAAAATTTCAGGGACCAAATCCCGGGAATGCTCTGCATTCCTCGGGGCCGGAAATTCTTGTAGAATTTCTCGGGGGTACTTCTCCCGCTTTCGCGACAGTATCGTAATATTTTTTTTGTAGGGGCTTGATTTATCAAGCCCATTTTAAAGCCTTCAACTGCGGGTTCGATGAATCGAACCCCTGCATTTTTACATAATTAGGGATTAAGACACAGCCTCTTCTCGGGAATGACATATAGACATAAAATAAATTATCAATATAATCCGAATTTCGTACCGAATTTACCGCGGTAGGACAAACGAAACTCATCAAAAGGACCTAATTTATCAAGAAAATATTTATTATCGATCTCTCTAAACCCGCAATACTGAAGTTCAAACTGATTATTCTTATCCAGATTATAACGGAAGGTTGCTTTATACATCTTATCTACCACTCCGCCCAGCTGAGTATACCAGTATTCCGGCCCCCAAACATTATGACCGAACTCAACACTCCCAAAATACGGATATTTAAAGACATTCAAAGAGGATGAAAACATTTTGGTATATGGTATCAGAGAAAATGTCGATTTCGTATAAGCCAGGGCACTTGTAGCGATCTGCTCACCCGTATTCACGATCAGAATAATAAGGCCGTTACTTAAGAACTTGAATTCACCGATCATAGTTACAAAATGAATAGGCCGGGAAAGAGGCCAGACCCCTCCCAGTGCAGTTACAGGCATACGCTCTGCTGTTATATCATATTCACCCGGCCATAACCAGTCATTCCTGGAATTCTTATACGGCTCCAGGTCTGTAGCTCCCGGATAATAGGATAATGTATATTTCATAATAAATGCAAAAGGAGAAGTCTCGTTCTCATTTAAATTCCATAATTCCAGGATATTAGGCCTGTACTTAAAGAGCCATGAACCCGGTGTAGGGTCAAAGGTAAATACAAGCGATGTTATGTAGGCTTCTCTGTTTAAACTGTTCACCCAGAAAGGATCATTCCTGTCACGCGGACCAGTCAGTACCTGGCCGGGAGTCTCTGCGGTCCCCTCCTGTATCAGGACCTCAGGACCCTCGAGCGGTAACTGAACGATATTCTGCCACTGGAAGGCATAATAGGACCGGACCTTTTTATCAAACACAAGGTCATATTTATTTACATTCCCCGCAACTCTTCCAAGATAGGAAGCAGTCAGAGTAGTTTTATCAAAGAAAGGCACCAGGCGGGTATTGGCGGAGACCTTAAATCCCAGTGCATCCAGGTAATCCGTCTTTTCTGTTCCTACATAGTAATCCGAAGTACCGAGCCCGCTGCCCGGATCTGTTTTTGTCGTTACGGTATATTCTTCATCAACACGGAAAGGCTGAAAAAGGAGGCCGAATTCTAATGGCAGGTTCCTCATTCCATAATACTTTGATGTCAGCGCAACAGCCCAAAAGGTTTCATCATCTCTGCCCCATTCTATCTTTTCATGTTTGAACAGCACGGTCGGGACCCATAATCCCAGCTTGTATGTATATTTTGCGTAATAAGCATCACTCGTCCCCCACATCGGCTCCGGGCCGGCAGCAACACTCAGCTTACCTAAATTTGCACCTCCGAAATTAAGGGACCAGTCAGCTTCAAAAACGGTCGGTGCAGAATCAGCCCCTATCCGCCTGTAGTTTTCCACATCCCACTGCTCCAGGTAAAATCCGAACATATCACCTGCATTATCCCATCCCACGTGTCCGTATCCTTTGCTTAACCTTGCATCAATATATTTATACTTGTATTCCGCTTTTCCCTTCCAGAAACGAATGCGCTCCAGTACTTTATCCACATCCAGTCCTTCTGCGAGCTCTTCTTCCGTAAATTTTTTAAAATATTCATTATGTATAGAGTGCTCCATGTTCACCGGCTGATAATAAGTATCAGCATAATCAGATGTAATTTCAACTCCGGCATTAAGGGTCAGTCCTTTAATGGGCATAAACCACCAGTCAAAAAAGAAATATTCACCGTTGGTTATTCGATATTTTCTGCTGTCAGTAGTATCTCTTAAGAATACTTTATCCCGTCCATTTGTGGTAACACTCCAGCCGGGAAGAGGTGTGTTTGCAATAACATGCAATTGAGGAAGAAAATAGAGAGCCATCATTCCCTGTCCCAGTACAGGGTCATCCTGTGCAGAGAGATTTATACAGGTTAAAAAGATTATGATAATAACACTTAGCCGTTTAAACATACCTTTACACCTCATGGTTATTTAGTTGCTGTCTGAATGGATCGTATTGTGATCCATTTAAATCATTCTTAAAACATATATGTTCCTGTGATACGATGTGTGCCATTCAACTCCGAATGGACCATATAGCTGTAGTCGATCCTGATCGGTTCCACCTGAGCGCTGAATCCATAGGATAAACCCTGAAAATTATTATACCCAAAGCGAAGAGCGAATATGTTATTTATCCATCCTTCCACACCCGAAAAGATCTTCAGTTCTGTCTCATCATCTAAAATAATTTCAGCATCCACAACCGGATTGATAACCCAGTTCAGAACATCCCTTGAAACAGAATCTTCATGGGACGGCCTCTCGTCTTTTGAACTGAAGATCGCTTTCATGATCCTGTTAAACTGCAATAAAAGGCCTCCCTTTATACTTAAAGGCAATTTTTCCTCTACTGTTGATCCTGTTGCATCATTGCTGCTGTCCAGTTTTCCCAGCAAATTCCTTACCACCACGGCAAAGTTAAGCAATCTGTGCTTGGCATTGATCCCCAGGTCTCCGGCTATGCCGGAAGAGTTAAAATCATCGATAGTCCTGGAAAAATATTTAAAATTGAAGCCACCGCTTATTTGCATAAGCGCCACATTCACGATCTTTATTCCAAGGCCGCCCATTACCAGATACTCGGAAAGTTCGAAATCAGCACCGGAAGTGTAATCCCCGGGATTCCCGAATTCCACCGTGGAGTAACTCTTTAATCCGTCTTCCATTAATGAATTGAAGGCAATGGAAATACCCATATCAGGTTTCAACATTAATTTAGGAAAAACATAGGAGAAAGAAAAATTATTGGCATCATGGAACAGATGAGAATATCCGAAAGAGACAAGATGATCTTCGATATCATATAATAAAGCCGGATTATAATAGACTGCTGAAGAATCATCAGCCAGAGCAGCAAATGCACCACCCATACCGGATGCTCTTGAATGAAGCCCGTTCTCCAGTAAGGATACAGCTTGAAGATTAACTGATAATACTGCCATTATACAGAGGCTGATAATTATTGATGATCTTTTCATAAAGGCTACTCCAAATGATTAATAATTACAATTTTTATTTCACTACAGCGATCTTTATATACTGGATCTCCTGCTGGGAGGAGTCCTTGATCTTAAACTCTCCTCTAACTTTACATATATATACTCCTGTCCTGACCTGGTTATTATTATTATCTTTACCATCCCAGTTGAGCTCATAAACATATCCGGGATTTTCCTGTGCATCGCTTAATTCCCTGATCAATTTACCGGAATAATCAAAGATCCTTATATTAAAAACCGTGGGTTGTTTTACATAAAACCATAATTTGGTATACTCCTGGGTGGTAAGATTGAACGGATTAGGAACATTAACGCTCATCCTCCGGAAAAGTACATTATCCACTGTATTCCTTTCCTGGTCCGTCGTCCACATTCCCTGTAAAGTATAATATCCTTTCCGCAGTCGTTTTGCATAGGTCCCGGGAAATATAGCGGCAATACCCCACCATTCTTCATTCATGTTCTGGCCTGCTGCCGCATCATAATAATTACCGCTGGACCAGGAAGCATTTGTTTCATGGACATCATGCTTTCCGCCGTTATACTTATACCAGCCGTCTTCCCATGAGAAAAAAGTAACTCCTAAGCACTGGTTGTTCACACTCTTTGCGCTTAAATTCCCGTCGATCTGCGTCCAGAGGGCACCAAGGAATTCAGCCTGTTTTGTCTCATTCTCCTCTCCCTTTACCATGTCATAGGCGTCGGCTCCTGTCTCGGCTATCCAGATCGGTTTTGATGACTTGGCAGCAAATTTTTCAAAATAACCTGTCTCCAGATTAGCCCCGTTATACGTCTGAGCACCCCAGACATCAAAATTCGGTAAAGAGGCGTCATCAGAATTATAAATAGAATTACCTAAAGTATCAT
>JAHITG010000034.1 GCA_018817865.1 Spirochaetota bacterium | reverse complement strand
TATTCTGTTTAAGAACAAGCGTCTCTTTAATTTGATGCAGCCAAAGATCTCTTTTTTACCAAAGTTTTTGTTTCCCAGATCCAAAAAGAACAGGTATAATATATTATCTTTGACATATAATCATAAAATAGAGAAGATCAGAAGGATTAAGATCCCTCTGGATGTATTTTCTTATAATAAAGCTCTGAATAATATTTCGGGCAATAGAAATCTTTTTTATTTGATCTTTGAGAATGAAGAAACACAAAAAATAAATGTATTATTTAAAATAAGCAGAAATCTGATAGGCAGCTATGAATTCTAAACAGAATAAAACACTAACAGTAAAAGATCTGCTGGAGATCCTGAAAAAAGAGTTCAGTTTTGAAGTGAATCTTTTGTCCGGAAAAAAGGGTTTAAAAAACAGATTGTCCACTCTGGATGTCAACCGGCCCGGTGTTACCCTGGCAGGATACTTTAAGAATTTTGCCTCTGACAGGATCCAGCTGTTCGGAAGAGGTGAATTCGATTATATCACCAGCCTTAGTAATGATAAGCAGAGACGGATTCTTGAAAAATTCTTTTCATATAAAATCCCCTGCTGTTTTTTTATTAATAATGATAAACCCGGTGAAGTTTTTATAGACCTGTCGAATGAGGCCGGTATCCCTTTGATCAGCGTCAATCCGGATACACGGCAGTTGAACGAAACACTTCATGAAGTTCTGGAGAAACATTTTGCTCCCCGGTCTTCTTATCATGGTGTCATGGTAGAAGTATTCGGGATCGGTGTATTGATATTGGGAAAAAGCGGAGTCGGGAAAAGTGAATGTGCTCTTGACCTGTTAACAAGGAACCACAGGCTGATCGGTGATGATGTGGTCATTGTCAGTAAACTGGGCGGGTCTATCCTGGTAGCACAGGGACCGGAGTTGATCAAATATCACATTGAGATCCGTGGTATCGGGATCATTGACGTACAGCGTTTATTCGGCGTAGGTAGTGTCAGAGAGAAAAAACGGGTAGATATTGTTGTCAGGCTTGAGGAATGGGATAAAGATAAGAAATATGAAAGGATAGGGATAGATAATAAATATTATACTATTTTAGGTGTTAAAGTGCCTTTGATCGAGATCCCTGTAAAACCCGGACGAAATATCCCTGTCATTATTGAAACCGCAGTAAGAAATATCAGACTGAGACATATGGGTATAAACTCTTCGGAGCTCTTGAATGCCAGAGTGCAAGATCAAATGAGATTTAAATGAAAAAGAAACGGGATATTTATATTTTGATCTTATCACATGGTAAGCTGGCCGAGGAGTTCTATAATACGGCTAAAATGATCGTAGGATCAGTTAATAACGTTTATCCTTTTTCGTTCATGAAAGAGATGGCTTTTCAGACTTTTTAGAAAAAAGTGGTCCGATTTGTAAAAAAAAACAAAGACCATGATATTATCATTTTTACAGATCTGTTTGGAGGAAGCTGTTTCAATATATGTTCTTCTCTCGTAAATAAAAAGAATGTACGGATCATAAGCGGGTTGAATCTGGGAGTCCTCCTGGAAGCCATTCTGTTGAAAAATTCAAATACCCTTGATGAAGTGGTGAATGCTCTGGAAAGAAAAAAGAACGACACAATTATTTATGTTAATAAAAAATTAATTAAATGAACAAGCAGAATAATATTTTAATAATTAGAATAGATGACAGACTTATTCATGGACAAGTTATAGTTGGGTGGGCAAAAACATTAAATCTCAATAATATTATTGTTGCTAATGATGAGTTATTCAATGATAAATTAAAGAAACAGATGGTTCAGTTAGCAGTTCCATCTAATATACAGGTAGAATTTCTGTCTTTAAAGGAAACCACCGTGGCTTATCAGAGTAATAAATGGAGTAAACTGAATTCCATTTTATTGATCGAATCCCCGGAAGATGCTTATAAACTGCTTGCAGCCGGCTGCGATATCAAAGAGGTCAATGTCGGAGGCCTTCATGTTAAAGACAACAGAAAACAGGTAACACAGAACCTTGCTTTAAATGATGAAGATAAATATTACCTGAGAAAAATGTGTAAAATGAATGTGCATCTGGAAGGAAGGGCCCTTCCTTCCGATGAGGAATATGACGTAATTAAAGTATTGGATAAATGATCGTTTGTCATTCCTTAAGGAGATGAGTTTAAATAGTATGGATCTATTCATGATCATTAAGTTTTCAGCCGTTGTTGCATTACTTAATCTGGATAATAAGAATATCGTTTCCACTGGAATTTCCAGACCGATCGTTACCGGTGCTGTTCTGGGGGTTCTCTTTAATAATCTGCACTATGGAATTTTTATCGGATGCATAGTTGAGCTGATAATGATTAATTTAATGCCTATAGGGGCATTTATTCCGCCAAATGGAACTCTAATAACCGGTATAACACTAATTTTATCAAATAATTTTCATATTGAAAAAGCCGGGTCACTCATTCCAGTCGTTCTCATCTTCGGCCTCTTCTGGGGGCATATGGTAAAGAGAATCTCGCGATTATTATGGTTGAGGAATTCGCGATTGGTGGAATTATTTTTAAAAGGTGTTGAGAATGATAAGATCACTTTTTTCAGATATAATATTTCTGTTTTGATAATGGATTTTTTTATATTCTTTTTATTAACATTTGCAGGAAGTTATGTAGGTATATTTATTATTCAAAATGTTGTCCGTATCTTTTTTACATCTTATTATTTACAGTTTGCATTTGATAAAGCTGTCTTTTTTTTCCCCCTGTTCGTTTTGATATATCTTTTAAACAGCTTTGACTTGCCAAATAAAAGTTATTTTATCCTTTTAGGAATTCTCCTGGCAGGGTTGGTCAGTCCTATTTCATTGTCTCCGTTATTATCGATTGTCCTTATAGGATTATTCAGCTATATAGTTATTTTCAGTATTAATTATTATAAAGAGCATTATTATGAGTTATAGTATTACATTAAAAGATTTTCTGATCGTTTACTTTCGCAGTTTTCTATACCAGAATTTACTTAATGATAAATATTTTCAGAACTTCGGCTTTCTCTTTTCCTTATATCCAATAGTTGAGAAGTTCAACCGCAGTAAAAAAGCGGTGAAGATATTTATGGTTAAAAATTTTGAATATTTCAACACAAATCCATATCTTGCCAGTTTTGTATTTGGAGTAGCTATAAAGCTGATTGAAGAAGAGAATGAAGATAAACTGAAAAAATTTAAATTTGACATGATGAGTCCTTTAGCTGCACTTGGTGATGCTATAAGCTGGGGTATCCTGCGGTCCTTTCTGGTGTTGATTTCCGTGATATTTATTTTTTTTGAATACTATACCGGGGTTTTGATATTTTTTATTATTTATAACTTGATCTTGAATGTATTCTTCAGATTCTTCGGGTTGATCATAGGTTATAAGAATGGCTTGAATGTGATCTTTAAGATCGCCGGAATGGACCTTCAGAATAAGATCGCTATGATAAAAAAGATCGGATTAATAATGTGGGGAGCTACAGTTTTTTCTTTGCTGCAGAATCAGTATAAAATTATTGATTTTTCTTTTCAAAACATTAGTATTAATCAATTATTTTCAATATTAATTTTGACCTTTCTTGCATTTTTTTTATATAAATTAAATAAGCTTGTAATTCCCATGGTCACCTATCTTATTTATCTGGTAATTATTATTTTAATCAGTATTTAAATAGTCTTTCAGGAGGTTTTTTTCGTTTATAGTTTTTATGTGTAGGAGATCATTATGAAAGAGAAGGAGATAATTGTTAAGAATAAGTCCGGTTTACATGCACGACCTATCTCTAATTTTGTGAATAAAGCAAGCACATATAAATCAGATATATTTGTTATAAAAGATGGTGCTGAGATAAACGGAAAAAGTGTGTTAAGCCTTTTAACATTAGCTGCCGGTTTTAATACTAAACTTACCATTCGTGTGACCGGAGCTGATGAAGATGAAGCAGTCCATGTATTAAGTAAACTGTTAGAAGAAGGAGAATGAGATATATGAATAAAAAAATTATCATATTCTTTTTAGTAGTCATGATTATAGCCTTATCGACAGGTGATGTATATTCTGACTCATTTCAGAGAAAGGATCCTATCCTGGCGGGAGTTCTGTCTTGGTATATGCCGGGACTGGGACAATTCTATGCAGGAAAATATTTAAAGGGATCCATCTTCTGGGTAGTGGAAAATACTTTGCTGGTATCAGCGATCCTGACCATAGCAGATATAAACTTCAGC
>JAHITG010000366.1 GCA_018817865.1 Spirochaetota bacterium | reverse complement strand
TTGATGGCTACCTTATTCTTTTTTTTTATATTCTCGGCTTTGTAGACAACGCTCATCCCACCTTCGCCAAGTTTCTCAATGATCTTGTACTTATTTTGTATTATTTCATTCTTCTTGAAATGTAATGGCATAGTTTTTATTCTGTTTTCTTCAATGTCAAGATCGTAATATCATCTCCCTGAGGGACACCTTCACCTTTGAACCGTTCCACCTCGGACATCATGAACTGGTTGATCTCTTTCACATCTTTATCTTTGTAATTCACCAATAGTTTCTTTACCCTCTCCAGTCCGAACTGCTGTTTCTTCTCGTTCATCGTTTCATAGATCCCGTCCGTCTCAAGCAGGATGATATCCCCCTTCTCGAACTTGAAGACCTCTTTCTCATACTGTGCCTCTTCCACCACCCCGATCGGGGTTCCGCCTTTATGATACTCTTCTATCTTGTCCTTCTTCTTCTTGTATACGATGACATCAGAATGGCCGGCATTGGTGTACTCCATTGTCTCCTTCTTCGTGTTATAGATCATCACGATTCCAGTCGCATACTTCTCTGCCTGAAGTCTCTCTGCCAGTCGTCTGTTTAAGATCGCTGTCAGCTCAGCACTATTCTTTACCTTCTCTACAACGGAATGGACAATAAAAGAGATAACAGACATTACAATGGCGGCAGAAGAACCGTGTCCTGAGATATCCACAAGAATAATAGCATACCTGTCCTTATCGATCTTGATCACATCATAGTAGTCTCCCCCGATGAACTCGGCAGGAGAATAGTAGGCATCGATCGACACCTTCTTTATCACTTCAATTGTTTTTGGCAGGAACAGTTTCTGGATGGTCCCGGCGATCTCCATGTCCTGTTCGATCCTCTCCTTGATGATCGATTTCTTATATAACCTCGCATTCTCAATGGAGACTCCGGCCTGGGAGCTGATCAGCTCCAGAATTCTCAGGTCCTCTTCTTTGAAAAGACCGCTTACTAAATGATTATCTAAATAGATAATCCCTAATAGCTCATTCTTTGTGACAATTGGAGCGCACAAGACTGATTTAAAACCTTTTCCCACAATTGAGGCCTGAGCTTTCAAGTCTGCATTAGTAGAGGCATCGTCTATGATCAGGGGCTCCTTGGATTTTATTACTTTATCTAAAATACTTTTACTCATTTTGAAAGTGGAGGATTCATCACTCTTCACTCCCCGAACAACCTTTGTTTCCAGTTCTATCTCTTTCCCTTCATCCTTATCCGGATACAAAAACAATAACCCTCTCTCAGCACCCACCAGCTCAATGGTCCTGTCCATGATCTTCTCCAAAAGTTCATCAAGATCAAGGATCGAAGAGAGATACCGGCTGGTGTTCAAGACTGTAGTCATCCGCCTCTCCAGCTGGAGCCGGTCCTGCGTCGTGATCTCTTCTTCCTGTTCAACAACTTTCTTTATACCAAGAACCTGAGTACACCGTTTAATATATTCATCAGCACCTATCTCTTTAAAGATCCCAAGAGCTGTCTGCCAGTTGTTCTTCGCTTCATTCACCTTTCCATTAGAATCAAGGAAGAGACCGTATTCATAATAAGACCTTGCAGTCTCAAGTTTTCGACCTACTGATATAGTCTGTTCTATGCTCTTTAAAAAATAGTTCTCAGCTATTTTATTCTTTTTGATCAAAGCGTAATATTTCCCCCAGACCCTTAAAGCAGCTCCATACTGACCTGGCCATGCTTTTGTCTGTTTTAAAGCTTCTTTGCATGTATTCTTTATGATCTTTATCTCTTTTTTCAATTCTTTATGATCTTTAATTTTCTCCTTCCTGGAATTATATTGCATGATATAAGCCTCTGCCAAATTAGTAAAGAGAACAACAAGATATTCTTTTAAAAAATCATTTTTTAGATACAGGTCCCTTGCCCGGAGTAAATGTTTTATGGCCTCCTTAAAATCTCCTTTTTCGATCTTTAAAAAACCATATATATTATTGGCTGAACAGTATATAAACCAGACTTTATTCTCCCTGCTTGTTTTCATGGCATCTTTACCGATTGTCTCAGCCTGTTCAAAGTCACCTTTTTCAACATAGCATGTACAGATATTTGAAAGAGCCGAGCTGATGCCATAGACATCTTTCAATCTTTTACTTATATCCAGATACTGATAGAGATGATCTAAACAGCCTTTATAATCTCCAGATAATCTATATAGAAGCCCCAAGCCTTGGATCACCATCCCCAGTTCCCACATATCCCCTATCTTTTCGAATTTTTCCCTGGATTCGGAATAATACTCAATAGCCCTGGGGTAATCCGCTTTCCAGCTGTAGCAATATCCTGTAAATTGAAGTGACTGGGCCAGACTCCATTCATCCTTTAATTCCTTTTTCAGCTTAATGGTCTTTTCGTGATATTTTATTGCACGTTTAAATAGAGGAATTGCCATACATAAGGAAGCATAAGCTCCTAAAGAGATGGCCAGTTCGTTTGATTTTCCGATCTTTGAGTCAGCAATATTAAGCATTTTAAGAATATTGCAGATAAACTTTGAGATATCACTCAGTATATATCTCCAGTTCAATGTGATGTAAAACCAGATGATCTCTTTATCCTCTTCCCTTACGAATTTGCCTTTACGATGAGCAAAGAGACGGGGAAATACATTATGAAGGATATGGACAAACAGCTCTTTTAAAATTGAAAAGACAATTTCTCCCTTAGTTCTGGCTATTTTTATTCCGATCAGCCTCAGTCCATCTGCCATTGTGTTCTCACAATCTTCCCAATGGCCCTTTTTAAAGTAAGCCATTCCCATCTTCCGGATGATACGGGCTTTTTCAATCGCCATTTTCTTGAGTGGCAGCAGTTTCTCACACATTGCGATAGCTTCATCATTTCTGCCGATAGTCAGATAAACTTCCGTCAGGCTTTCCTTTGCCCGTATGCACTCCTTGTCAGACTCCCTTCCCTTCCTGATCAGGAGGTCTATTCCTATTAAAAAATACCTGATTGCTTCTTCGTTTCCATAATTCTGCTTGGCTTTATAAGCAGCAGGCAGAACATACTCGAGGCTTTTATCCTTATCACCTGCTTCAGTAAAATGGTGGGCCAGGTCAAAGATCACATTATCCACATTCTTCCTGTTCATATCCTCCAGTGTCCGGGCGATCTTCAGATGCAGTTCCCTCCTCTTCTTCTTTCCGACTTTCTCATAAAAAGCATCCCGTATCTTGTCATGCACAAAGATCTTCTTTCCCTTTTCAGCTCCTTCCTGGATCAACTGCATATTAATCGCTTCATCAACGATCTTTACAACCTCTTCCTTTTTCAGATCAACCAGCGGATAAAGCAGATTGATCTCAAATTCCCTGCCTATTGCAGAACTTAAATAGAGGATCTCGCTCTGCTGTTTGGTCAGTTCTCCAATTCGTCTCAGTATGATGTCAAGGATATTACCGGAGATCGGGATCTTCTTTATCCTGTCCCAGTCCGGTTCCCAGAAACCCTGCTTCCAGGTCAACCCTTTCTCTTCCACAAGCTGTCTGATAATGTTGATAGCAAAGAACGGGTTCCCGCCGGATTTTTCCAGGACATACTTCGCAATGTCACCGGCTTTCTCTTCTCTTTCACCCAGTATCCCGGCTACCATTTTTGTCAGCCTCTCCTGAGAAAAGCTTTCCAGTTTTATCTGCTCAACAGAGGAATCTGACTCTCTAGATCGCTTGATCAGATTACTCAAGCTGTGATCTTTCCCCACCTCATTATCGCGGTATGTGCCCAATATCAATAAATTACTCTTCCTTATACTATGTTCTAATTCTTCCAAAAGCCGCAGACTGCCTTCATCCGCCCACTGCAGATCATCCAGGAACAAAATACAGATATTATCCTGCATCCCTAAATTGCAGAAAAACCTGGATGAGACCATTAGAAATCTCTGATTCTCTCTCTCCGGATCAAGGGCTACCAGGTCCGGCATATCTCCCAAGAACTGTTCTGTATTGGGATTTAAACGAATGATGATCTCTCCCAGCTGACCTAATACTTTTTTCAGCCGTTTCTTCTCTTTATCCTTCTCCTTTACCTCCATCCGTTCTGCTTTATTAATATACTCATTCAAAGAATCACGGAACGGCTGATACGGCATCTTGTTTTCCTGATTCAGGCATCTTCCGCGAATAAAGAGCCCGCCTTCCTCATATCCCAATTCGTATGCATATTCCTGTAAAGATTCCACCAGCCTGGTCTTTCCAACGCCGGCTTCCCCGCTGATAAGACAGATATTTCCTTCGCCGTTTCTGGCGCGGTTAAAAAGGGACTTGATCTTCTCTATCTCCTGCTCCCTACCCACAAGCCTGGTCTGATAGGTCAATTTTACCTTCTGGTCCTTTTCGCCAATGATAAACTCTTTCTCACCCTTTTCATATCTCTGTATATCAAATAATAAACCTGTAGCGCTCTGATACCTTAATTCAGGTTCTTTAAACAGTAATTTGAGAACGATCTCTTCCAGAATGGCTGGTATATCAGACTGGATCTTTCTTAATTTCGGAGGTTCTTTGGCTACCTGTTGATGAAGGATTGTATTCATATGTTTTGCTTTAAAGGGAAGATCTCCTGTTAACAGATTGTACAGGACTAAACCAAGAGAATATAAATCACTCCGCTCATCAATAGGTTTTTTTACAATACCAGTTGCTTCGGGAGACATGTATCCAAATGTTCCTATGATCTCCTCCTCCCCTTTGATCTGGCCCAGCTCCATGATCTGGGACAAACCAAAGTCAAGAAGCTTAACACTGTATGTTTTTCCTGACTTCTGGATCATTATGTTCCCGGGCTTGATATCCCTGTGAACGACCCCTTTTGAATGGACATAGCTTAATGCTTCCAGTAACTGTTTTAGTATATCAATGACCTCTTTTATGCTTAATTTTTTATTTGCTCTAATAAACTGTGCAAGACTGCTCCCCTGAATAATCTCTGTAATAATGAAAGGGACTGTTTTATATTCTCCGGCTCCATGGCATTTTACTATATTAGCATGGTCCAGTTTGCTGACCAACTCCACCTCTTTTTTAAATCGTATCACATCCTCAATATAGGAGGAAGTAATACCCGGCTTTAGGAATTTAATAGCAACTTTGTTCTTCTTCCCGATATCCCCTGCTTTATAAACAACACTCATCCCGCCTTCGCCGAGTTTCTCAATTATCCTGTACTTTTCCTGGATTACTTCATTCTTCTTGAATTGTAATGCCATATATTTTACTCCGCCTTATCATTGTTTTATCTTCCTTCCAAAATAAAAAACATGCATTTTGATTTTCCGGATTACCGCCTCGTTATTTCCCCACGGAGGGGGAAATAGAGGTGGTCCTCGGAGCATCCCATAAATGGGATGCGAGAATGAGAAAAACAAAATGTATGTTTTTTATTCTGTCTTCTTCAATGTCAAGATCGTGATATCATCTCCTTGAGGAACACCTTCTCCCTTGAACCGCTCCACCTCGGACATGATGAACTGGTTGATCTCTTTCACATCTTTATCTTTGTAATTCACTAAAAGCTTCTTCACCCTCTCCAGCCCGAACTGCTGTCTCTTCTCGTTCATCGTCTCATAGATCCCGTCCGTCTCGAGAAGGATGATGTCCCCCTTCTCGAACTTGAACTCTTCTTTCTCATACTGTGCCTCTTCCACCACTCCGATCGGGGTCCCTCCCCTGTGATACTCTTCTATCTTGTCCTTCTTCTTCTTGTATACTATGACATCCGAATGGCCCGCATTGGTGTACTCCATGATCTCTTTCTTCGTGTTATAGATCATCACGATCCCCGTGGCATACTTCTCTGCCTGCAGTCGTTCTGCCAGTCGTCTGTTCAGGATCGCTGTCAGCTCTGCACTATTCTTAACCTTCTCCGCTACCGAGTGGACAATAAATGAAATTACAGACATGACAATAGCGGCAGATGAACCGTGTCCTGAGATATCTACAAGAATTATTGCATAACGGTCTTTGTCTATCTTCACCACATCATAGTAGTCTCCCCCGATGAACTCGGCAGGAGAATAGTAGGCATCGATCGACACCTTCTTTATCACTTCAATGAATTTAGGTAAAAAAAGCTTCTGGATAGTCCCGGCGATCTCCATGTCCTGCTCGATCCTCTCCTTGATGATCGACTTCTTATACAATCGTGCATTCTCGATGGAGACACCGGCCTGGGAGCTGATCAGCTCCAGTATACGCAGATCTTCTTCTTGAAAAAGACCGCTCACCAGATGGTTATCAAGATAGATCACACCGAGCAGTTCATTCTTGGTCACGATCGGTGCGCAGAGCACGGATTTAAATCCCTTGCCCACAATAGAAGCCTGTGTCTTCAGGTCTGCATTGGTCGAGGCATCGTCGATTATCAATGGTTGTCGTTTATCCACTACCTGCTTTAATATACTCTTGCTCATCTTGAAGGTCGAAGACTCATCACTCTTCACTCCCCGAAGAACTTTGGTCTCCAGCTCCATGGGTTTGCCTTCATCTTTATCAGGATAAAGAAGCAGCAGTCCTCTCTCAGCCCCGACCAGCTCAATGGTCCTGTCCATGATCTTCTCGAGAAGTTCATCAAGGTCCAGTATTGATGAGAGGTACCGGCTCGTATTTAAAACAGTTGTCATCCGCCTCTCCAGCTGGAGCCTGTCCTGCTGGGTGACCGTAGTGTCATCTCCTGCCTTATCTTTTGCTTCTTCACCCAATAGATCTAAAGTCTTTTGCAGATCAGGGATCGCACTCATCTCCTGAAAGAGATCTTTTGCCCTGGTCAGATACTCTTTCCCTTTCTCTTTGTTGTAATACAAATTGAGCCCATTTTTAAAAAGATATTTCCCAAACTCATAACAGGTTAAGGCCAGCTCATATTTATTTTGATGATTCGAAGTATATTTTATTCCCCTTTTAAAGTATTGAACTGCCTTATTTTTTTTATTCTTGAGCCAAAAAAGCTTCCCCATAACCCTTAATCCCAATCCATAAAAAGGAGGATATTTTTTTCCCCAATTTATGGCCTGTTTACAGAGGAACCCGGTTCTTTTAAGGTCCTTCACTTTCTGTTTTGAAGAATACTCTTCTTCTTCAATTCTGGAGAGATAAGCATCTGCCGTATAACCAAAAATATCAGCAGCCCACATCCCTTTTGCCGATGTGTGAAGAAACATCTCTGAACCCTTTTCACCGTTCTTAATCGCTTCTTTAAAATTATTTTTCATTCTAAGAACAAAAGCCAGGGCGGAATACACCATAACAATATGCGGAGCTTCTTTTGCTTCGATCTGATATTTAAGGGCTCTATGAAGCATATCAATAACTTCCTTATCAACTCCATGCAATATGGCCAGATCGACACCCAAACCATATAAAGCCCATCCGAGCGTCCGTGTGTCGCTTACCTTCTGAGTCAGAGGAAGAAGTATATCACTTATTTTCTTCATATTTACAACATCACCTTTTGCCCTGTATGAAAACCAGATAAAACTGATTCCCACAGTCAAATCCCACATTTCGCCAAGAGGGAGGAGCAGTTCAGCCGACCTTTTTCCGCTTTTGATCGATTCGTCATACCGACCTGCAGCATAATATAAATAACTCAGATAGACATTAGCAAACCCTTCCATCAGCTTATTTTTTATTCTCAATGCAGTATGTAATCCATCCTTAATGCTCTTCTCACCGACTTTAAAATCTGCAAGAGCAGCCCATAGTGCACCGGTGGAACTATGGGCATAGCAATATTCCATGGTATTTGCCATTTTATCAACCATATTTAATGATTTAAACATAGTCAATCCGCTTTTTAACATATCAAAAAAATAGTAACAATAACCGAGTTTTAAATATATTTGTGCTGCAATTTTTCGTTTTTCATCATCTTTATATTTTTCATTTACAAAGATAGCGGGGAACATCCGGTGTGTCTTTTGTTTTACAAACTCCAAAATAAAATTTATTAACACTCCTATTTGTGTATTGGGTGTGGGTTTAAAGTTCAATAATTTAAGTGTTCTTTCCATTACTTCTATTGCTTTTTCACCTTTCCCCATGCCAAATAATGAATCACCTATTCTTCGATAGATCTTTGCTTTGTGGAGGTCATCCTTAATATAAGTGACAACTTCTTTAAAATACTCCATGGCTTCATCATAGATCCCGTCCAGCCTCAAGACTTCCCCCAGATTCTCCAGCACCTCTATATACCTTTCCGATCTTTCTTTCCGTTCCATTAATATTTTTCTTGCATATTTTAAATATTTTACAGCTTCTTTATTCGCATAATTATCTTTAGCTTTCTTCCCTGCCCTGATCCCATATTCCAGTCCTTTATCTTTATCATTCCCTTCTATATAATGATGAGCCAGATCAAATATGATCTCCTCTTCCCGTCCTTTATACTTAAACTCAAAAGCTTTGGCAACCATTAAATGATTAGCCTTTTTCTCACTCAAGGACATTCTTGCAAAGAAAGCTTCTTTAATACGGTCATGAATGAATATCACTTTTCCCTTCTTTAAAATAGAATGCTCAAGTAACTGCCGTTCAATGGCTTCATCGACCAGGTTGACAATATCCTCATTCTTTTTCTTCAAGAGATCATATAATAATTCCATTTCAAACTCTTTTCCGATGATGGACCCCAGCCTTAATAAATGATCCAGATCATCTGAAATATCCGTAATTTTTAAAAGGACCATATCAATTATATTGACCGGAATTTTCATGGAAGTAATTTTATCCCAGTCCTCTTTCCATGATCCGTCTTCCCATATAACTGCTTTCTGCTCAACCAACTCCCGGAGAAGCGTGATGGCAAAAAACGGATTACCGTTTGATTTCTCAAGTATATATTCCGATAATTTACGGGCTTTCTGTTCCTGTTCACCTAATAATCCCGCCACCATCCGGTTCAATTTTTCATGATTGAGTTGTACTACCTTTATATCTTCAATTGCATAATTATTCCGCTGTGACTCCTCCCTGATCTTAAACAAGGTATGCTCTTTCCCTACTTCTGTATCTCTATATGTACCCAGAATTATTAAATTATAATTATTTATCTTGCTGCATATTTCCTTTAACAAACTTAAGCTTCCTTCATCAGCCCATTGCAGATCATCTAAAAATACCATACAGAGTTGATCCTTATCTACCAAATTACAAAAAAAATCAGAAGCAGCCATTAAAAATCTTTGATTCTCTTTCTCCGGTTCCAACGAAACAAGATCAGGAACTTCTCCCAGGATTTCACTCATGTTAGGATTTAATCGAATGATTATATCCCCCAGTTCTCCAACGACTTTTTGTAACCGTTTTTTTTCCTTTTCTTTACCTTTGGGATCCAATCTCTCTATCTTTTTTACATATTCATTCAATGCATCACGAAATGGCTGATATGGGATCTTATTTTCCTGGTTGAGACATCTTCCCCGGATAAACAGTCCTCCCTCTTCATATCCTTGTTCATAGGCATATTCCTGAATAGCTTCAACAAGCCGTGTCTTTCCTACACCGGGTTCTCCTCCGATGAGACAAATACTTCCCTCACTTTCCTTTGCATTATCAAATAAGCGTCTTATCCTGGCTAATTCTTCCTCCCGGCCCACTAATCTGGTTTGATAAGTCAACTTTACTTTCTGGTCCTGCTCCCCGATAATAAATTCTTTCTCCCCTTTTTTATATCTCTGAATATCATATAACAGGCCTCTAGCTCCCTGATATCGCAGTTCAGGATCTTTATATAATAACTTAAGTACTATCTCCTCAAGTATCTTTGGTATGGTTGATTTTACTTTACTCGGTGATTCTGGTTCTACAGCAACCTGCTGGTGAAGCAACGCTCCTGTGTCTTTTGCCTTGAACGGGATCTCCCCTGTAAGTAAATTATAAAAGACAATGCCTAATGAATAGAGGTCACTCCTCTCATCAATAGTCTTTTTAACAATTCCGGTTGCTTCCGGCGACATATACCCGAAAGTTCCGACCACATCTTCTTCTCCCTTGATCTTACTAAGTTCCATCATCAGAGAGAGACCAAAATCAAGAAGCTTTACTTTATACTTGCTCTTCTCTTTATCAATAATGATATTGCCCGGCTTGATATCCCTATGCACTACGCCTTTTCCATGCACATAACTCAATGCTTCCACCAGCTGACTGATTATTTCTATAGACTCGTCTATACTGAATTTATACTTTTGAAGAAAGGCGGACAGGCTGTCCCCTCTTGTCAGTTCCGTTACAAGGTAGGGTGTATTGTTATACTCTCCTGTTTCATAGAATTTGATAACACCGGGATGGTCGAACTTGGAAACAAGGTCCACCTCTTTTTTGAATCGTATTACATCTTCCACATAAGATGATGTGATCCCGGGCTTCAGGAATTTGATGGCTACCTTGTTTTTCTTCTTTGTATCTTCCGCACCATAAACAACGCTCATCCCGCCTTCGCCGAGTTTCTCAATGATCCTGTACTTTTCCTGAATGAGTTCATTCTTTTTAAATTGAATTGCCATATATTTTACTCTCCGATCAATAATTTTTTATAGTTATTAAAAAAATATAATATTGATCAGATGTTTTGAAATTTCCGGATTCTGAAATCGTTATTTCCCTATGGATTGGGAAATAGATTTCAGCCTCGGAGAATCGCATGGATGCGATTCGAGAATGAGGAAATAAAAAACATCTGATCAATATTACTCAGTCTTCTTCAATGTTAAAATCGTAATATCATCTCCTTGAGGAACACCTTCTCCCTTGAACCGCTCCACCTCGGACATGATGAACTGGTTGATCTCTTTCACATCTTTATCTTTGTAATTCAC
>JAHITG010000365.1 GCA_018817865.1 Spirochaetota bacterium | reverse complement strand
GTAAGAGAAATTGATCTCGAAAAAAGAGAACGGGTTTTAAGTAAAAAAATTATTGCTTAAATATTTAAATGTGACATTTTGTTTTTGTTAAAAAGTGACATTTTGTATTAGATATAACATGATTATATGAAATCCGGATTGAACATGTACTTAAAATAGTTTTCGACTTGCTGTTTGAATATCCTGATATTAATGTAATAAAAAAAGCAGGTATATGATAATACATGTCCATAAGACCGCTTTTGGAATAAAATGGGAAGTGAATTAAAGTTAATGATCTGTCATGCAGACTCATATCAGCTCAACCGGCTTGAACAGATATAGGTTATTTATGATCATGTAAATATTGTTGAAATTTTTTGTTATTGTACTATTATTGTTTCTATATATAATATACAGCGAATTTGTTCCAACAGGCCTTTGCCGGAAATACTAATAGCAGATGTTCTTTCATGATCACTATTGATCATAGTGTTATGATGTGAACCGTTCTTAAAACAATATAAAGGGAGAATAGAATGGAGAAGAATAAGCTTGAAAAGCTCTGTATAAATACGATCAGAACATTGGGGATGGATATGGTCGAAAAAGCGCAATCCGGGCATCCGGGCCTCCCCATGGGAGCGTCTGATATAGCGTATGTCCTCTGGACGGATTTTTTAAGATACAATCCGAAAAATTCTTCATGGGCCAACAGGGACCGGTTTGTTCTTTCAGCCGGGCATGGTTGCGCTTTGTTGTATTCCATGCTTCATCTGACAGGATTTGACCTGTCAATGGATGAGCTGAAGAAATTCAGACAGTGGGGAAGTAAAACTCCCGGTCATCCCGAATACGGGCACACAATAGGTGTGGAAGCTACCACCGGGCCTTTGGGGCAGGGATTTGCCATGGGGGTGGGTATGGGTATAGCACAGGCCTTTCTGGCGGAATATTTCAATAAAAAAGATCACAGCATAGTTGATTATAGGATATATGTTATCTGTAGTGACGGCGATCTAATGGAGGGGATCTCTTCTGAGGCCGCCTCCATAGCCGGTCACCTGAACCTGGGCAACCTTATTTATATTTACCTGGATAATCAGATCTCCATCGAGGGATCTACGGATATTGCATTTACAGAGGACAGGACAGCGAGGTTCCGCTCACATAACTGGCAGGTGATCGAAGTGGATGGGTATAATACCGGGCAGATCCGGGAGGCCATTACAGAGGCTCAAAAAGAGAAGAAAAAACCGACACTGATCAGGGCAAAGACACATATTGGATTTGGAAGTCCCAACAAACAGGATACAGCTGCGGCACACGGAGAGCCCCTGGGAGAGAGGGAAGTAAGATTAGTAAAGGAAAGACTGGGGTTCCCCCCGGATAAGAGCTTTTATATACCGGATGAGGTGAAGAAATTTTTTAAAGAGCTGACAATCGAAAAAGCAAAAGAGGAAGAGAAGTGGAATGAGCTTTTCAGGTCTTATAAAAAGAAGTTTTCTGACCTTGCAAAAGAGTTTACATCCAGGAAGAATATGGATTTTAAGTCAGTTCCCGTATTCCCCGCAGAAAAGGGTATGTCGACCAGAGATGCCTCGGGGCAGGTCCTGAACTATCTGGCATCACAACTTCCCTTTTTTGTCGGCGGGTCAGCTGACCTGGCTCCTTCCACGAAGACCCTTTTAAAGGGTTTCTGCAGTTTCGGGCCGAACCAGTACGGCTGTCCCAATTTTCATTTTGGTGTTCGGGAGCATGCCATGGGTGCCATCGTGAACGGGATCGCCCTCCAGGGAAACCTCATACCTTACGGATCTACTTTTCTTACTTTTTCTGATTATATGAGGGGAAGTATACGGCTGGCTGCGCTTATGGATGTACCTTCGATCTTTATCTTTACACACGACAGTATAGGGTTGGGCGAGGACGGGCCGACCCATCAGCCCGTAGAACATCTGATGTCACTGAGGGCGGTTCCTAATTTAACTGTGATCAGGCCGGCGGATGCCAATGAGACCGCGCAGGCCTTACGCCTGATCGTAAAAAGGGGAAAACCCGCGGTTCTTGTCCTTTCGAGGCAGAAACTCCCTGTGCTGGATGTTGAGCAATTCCCCGTTGCAGATGGTGTAGAAAAGGGCGCCTATATATTGAAAGAAGGAACAGGTACTCCTGAAGTTATTATCATTGCTACGGGATCTGAGGTCTCTTTGGCTTTATCCGCTTATGAGAAACTTTCAAAAAATGGGATCAAGATAAGAATTGTTTCTATGCCTTCATGGGAGCTTTTTGAAGAACAGCCGGAAGAGTATCAGGAACAGATGCTGCCGGCAAAGATAAAATTGAGGCTGGCCATAGAGGCCGGAACCACACTTGGTTGGCAGAGATGGATAGGAGACAAAGGGGCCATGATCGGTATTGACAGATTCGGGGCATCCGCTCCCGGCGATATTGTCATGGATAAATTCGGTTTTAATACTTCAAATGTTATCCAGAAGGTCAAAGAATTGATCAATAAGAGATAAAAACCATACTATATTATTTCTCTTTAAATTAAGATTTTTATTGATTTATAATATTTTTTTTGTATTATAGTTTAAAATGAGAAGTCTCTTTGAATATAATTATTAATGGGGTGGAGGGGTATTAGAATGGAATTAATCAAACGATCTAAGATCTTTATTGTTATAAATGCCTTCTTCTTTTTCTTTATTTTTTTTCACCTGTTGCATGCCGGGAATGAATATGAGACCCTTGCAGAGGAACTGTCAGAAGCTGCTTCCAGCCTGCCTAACAAAAAGGTGGCTATTATCCCGTTTTCCTATATTGATAAGCGCGCCTCCAATGACGGCATGATCATATCGGAAAGGATCACGACCTATATTGTTAACCTTAATAAACTGGAAGTGATCGAGCGGAGTCAGCTGGATAAAGTCTTAAAAGAGCTGGATTTAGAGTTCACGGGAATTATTGATCCTGCGACTACGAAGCAGCTCGGCAAAGTACTGGGCGTGGATGCTATCATTACAGGAAGCCTGATCCGAAAAAAGGGCGATGAGATCGAAGTGAATGCCCGCGTTATAAATTCGGAAACAGCTAAAGTGATCAAAGCTTATACTGTTGATATCGAAAAGGATTGGGAAGATGAAGGAGAAGAAGAACCTGTTGAATATAAACCGAAGACCGTGTCAGAGTCCCGTGCCCCGGAGAGCTTTTTTGTAGGATTTATTGATATTTTCGGGGGAGTGGGCAGGGCAAAGATGGACCTGAAATTTGAACGGTTCGAACCTCTTTTATCAAAATGGGAGATGGGTGTTCAGGGAACTTTCGCCGATACATTCAGCTCCATAAGCTGGAAGCAGCTTAAGATGGACCAGGAGGTGCCTCTGGGACTGCGGATCGGGGCTTTCATGGGGAATCTTGGATTTGCTCTGGAAGTGAATCGCGGTTCGTATGCCATTGCAAAATATGTTACTACCTTTTATGTGAATGATTTTCAGCAGGATGACTTTGATTTCAGAACCAAAGATCCTTATTTCAGCGTAAGCGTCTTTTCATTCATCTTTGAACTCTTCCTTAAACTTCCGATATTCTCTTTTCTGGATCTGTATGCGGGCGGAGGTTTCGGTTTTTCATCCAATCAGCTGGAATCTCCATATATAAAGAGCTATACAAAAACCACTTCCTATTTTACCGCTCCAACGGAAGAGACAGCCATGGGCACGACCTATGGAGTTCCTGCCGGGTTAAGGATACACTTTACAGACAGCGTCAGTCTTATGATCGAAGGAAGATACTTCAAGAATTCATTCGAATTCATTAGGAACATCGAAAATGAGAAGGATGAAGCTTCATTGACCATGATGGACCTTGTAGCCGGATTGACCTTCTTTTTCGGAAAATGATCTGTATAGAACGGTCTTACCGTTTTCATCAGTATTTGAACCGAACAGGAATATCAATTGTTTTATATTTTTTCAGACCCACCGAAAATTAAGTAAAATTTCATAGATATAAAAGGGGGCTAAAAACATGAGATTTTTAATCTTAATTATAGGTGTGTTCCTTTCCTTTCATTCTTTTCTTTATTCTGAGGGCGAGTTCAAAAGGTCCGACTTTTCCTACCCGGTACTGACTTTAAATAATGAAACAGGGGAGAGGTATGCATTTCTTCCGCTGGATGACCTTTCAGAAGATGATTTTGAGATCATAGACTCTTACAGTTTTATTTTGGGGTATTATAAGCTTATGCAGCAGATCACAAAGACTTCAAAAGTTAATTTTAAGTATTCTTTTAATAATAAAGAGTACGATCAGACTCAGGAACTGAACAATAACGCAGGGACCTTTTCCTTTGGCCTCTTATATGAGATCCTTCCAAAAGTCACGGGGGATTTTAACATAAGCTACAAAGAGAAGAATTATATCTTTGAGAGTGATAAGGATTATAACACGATGTCACCGGGGATGGAATTTAAATTCAAGCCGATCAAAGAGATGCTCATAGGATTGAAGTATGTCTTCCTCAGGACGGATTATCTTAATAATGCTATGAATTCAAAGGGAAACCGCCTTCTGGTTTACTGGCAGGAACGCTTCCTTAAGAGCGCATTGTATTTAAGGGCCAGGTACCGCCTCGAGAACAGGGATTATGAAGAGACATCTTCCCTGAGAAAGAATTCCACAAAGCATGCATTTTCATTGACAGCCAAGATAGATTTTAATAAATAAAAAATTGTGGATTATTTATATAATATCTGATAATATTATAGTGCCATGGTGAAGATCGGTTTAGTCTATTCTGATGAATACCTGAAACATGAGACCCGTAATCATCCGGAATCAGCCCAACGCTTGAATGTGATCATCTCTGCTTTAAAGCAGAGTGCCCTCTGGAATGATATTGAACTGATCGAGCCGGGATATGCGGATGAAAAAGATATCCTTACAGTCCATACACCACAGCTGATAAAGATCATAAAAAAAGCCATAAAAGAGGAGAGGGCTTTTCTGGATATGGATACACAGATCAGTCCAGATTCCTATTCTGTTGCTCTGCTCGCAGCAGGGGGTGTGATCCGGGCCGTTGACACGGTGATGAATACTCAAATTAACAGAACTTTTTGTGCTGTCCGGCCTCCCGGTCATCATGCTACTTCAGATCTGTCTATGGGCTTCTGTCTTCTTAATAATATAGCAATTGGTGCAAGGTATGCCATTCGTAAATATAATTTAGAGCGTATCCTGATCATTGACTGGGACCTGCATCACGGGAACGGTACACAGGATATTTTTTATAACAAGAAGGATGTCTTTTATATTTCCCTCCATCAATTTCCTCACTTTCCCGGTACAGGCAGTGATTCGGAAACAGGATCAGGGGAAGGAAAAGGCTATACCTTGAATTTTCCCATGAAAGCCGGTTTCGGGGAAAAGGATTACATGGATAAGCTGAATAATGAGATAGATCAGGCAGTCTCTTCTTATAAACCGCAGTTGATCTTAATATCAGCTGGATTTGATGCCCACCATCGCGACCCTCTCGGAATGATAAACTTAAGCTCAGATTCTTATTTTAAGATCACATTAAAGATCAAGGAGTTTGCCGAAAAGTACACTGGCGGAAGAATGATCAGTGTGCTGGAGGGAGGATATGATCTTCCGGCCCTTCAGGAATCCGTTCTTAAACACATGGCAGCCCTCCGTTAGTAAGGGATCCTGAAATTTAAACCTCTTTTCATTGACACTCCTTCCTTATTTTTATATTCTTAATACTAAAAAAAGTGACATTTTTTATCTCTTATGGTGTTACATCATATAGAGCGAGGGTTGCATGGACATTGATGTAGAGATGCTGTATAACAAATACGGGCCAATGGTACTGAGGCGTTGCAGATCCATACTGAATAATGAAGAGAAGGCACTTGATGCAATGCAGGATGTGTTTGTTCAGGTCCTGAAAAAGAAGAACAAGCTGAAAGCGACTTATCCTTCCAGTCTTCTTTATACGATCGCTACCAATATCTGCCTTAATAAGATCAGACATGAAAAGAGGCATTCCACGGTAAACAGTGAAGATCTGATCGATAATCTGATGTTTATTGACGATTTTCAATTAAAAATGGAAGCAAGAGAATTCCTTGAAATGATCTTTTCATCAGAGAAGGAGTCTACCAGGGATATTGCATTTCTCCATTTTGTGGATGGCCTTACATTGCAGGAAACAGCAGACCGGATAGGCCTCTCAATATCAGGTGTAAGAAAGAGACTTCGCTTATTAATGGCCAGGGCCGGGTCAATGAAGGAGAAATACCATGAGTAATAATAAAAGAAGAGTGCCTGATCTTTTGCTGGAGCAGTATCTACTGAATGAATTGCCGGAGGAAGAATCCCGCAGAATAGAAGAACTGCTTAAACAGGAGAAGAACGGGATGAAAAGGCTGGAAAAACTTAAAGAGTCTAACAAAGAGATCCTTGAGAAGCACCCTGCTTCTGTGATGAACCGATCGATCAGGTCGAAAGTTGAAGAGGCGGGATCAGTAAAAGAGGGAATGCCGGGATTTTTATATCGAACATTCACCCGATATCGATATTTATATACAGCTATCGGTTTTGTGGTTATACTATTTCTGGTCTTTATCCCTCAGAGAATAGAGCATTTTGTGCGGGATCATGAGACTATTCGGATCAAGGGTGGGGCAGAATTTTATATATACTTAAAAGAAGGGGATCAAAAGAAGAGATTAAAGAATAACGATACGGTCAGAGCCGGAGTCCTCATCCAGGTGGCGTATAAGGCAGGTGATGCACGGTATGGGATTATCTTTTCTATAGACGGTAGAGGCATAATTACACTCCATTTCCCGGGCAGACAGCAGGATCCCTGTAATCTTACACCCGGCAGAAAAATGGCTCTGAAAGAAGCATACGAATTGGATGATGCTCCGGATTACGAGCATTTTTTCTTTATTTATTCTGTGAAAAAGATAAACAAAAAGAGAATAATGGAAAAGGTCAAAGAAGTTACAAAAAAGCCTTATAGAATAAAAGAAGAGATTAAAAAGTTGCCCGGAGAGTTGAAAGTAATAGGTTTAAAACTGGTGAAGGAGTAAGAATATGAAAAGGATCATAATAATATTGATACTTGTTATCTTTACTACAAGTATATTATACAGTGATACCTCCACATCCCTCCGCAGGCTGGCCATTCTGGTAGGGGCTAATTACGGAGGCCCGGACAGGAAGAAACTGCGGTATGCAGTCAGTGACGCTAAAGCAATTGCAAAGGTTTTTCAGGAGATGGGGGGAATCTATTCCTCTGATGAAGTTCTGCTGGAGGAGCCGGATAAAGATGAATTGGTAAGAGAAATTAAGAAGCTGAAGGAAAAAGTGACGGAATTAAAGGGGAAACACGGCAGGATAGAATTTATTTTTTACTATTCCGGTCATTCCGATGAGGAAGGGGTTCTTCTTGGAAAAGAGAAATATTATTATAAAGATCTGAAAGAGATCATAAAAGAAATTCCCAGTGATATGAATATTGTTATTGTGGATTCCTGTGCATCCGGTGCTCTTACCAGGATCAAAGGAGGCAAGAAGCGTCCTCCGTTCCTGGTGGACACTTCCATGAATATGAAGGGATATGCCATCCTTACATCCAGTTCTTCAGAGGAGGTCTCACAGGAATCTGATAAAATAGGCGGGTCATTTTTTACCCACTACCTTGTGTCCGGCTTAAGGGGGGCAGCAGATACCACTCGGGACGGACGGGTAACTCTTAATGAGGTGTATCAATACGCTTATCATGAAACCCTGGCACGCACGGAGAAGACCATCAGCGGGCCACAGCACCCGAATTATGATATTCAGATGACAGGAGCAGGTGATGTGATCATTACGGATATTAAAGAGAACTCAGCCGGTATCATCCTTGAAAAAAATTCGTTCGGAAAATACTTCATTCGCAGGAGGATCGATCTGCGTCTGGTAGCAGAGATCAATAAACAGCAGGGAAGGACAGTAGAGGTGGGGCTGGAAGCGGGAGATTATAATATTGCCCTAGAAAAGAATGAAAAATATTATACAGGAAAAGTTGATCTTAAAGAAGGGTCTTTTGTGAAAATAAATGACGGAAAACTGCGCAAAGAGAAGAGGGAATATGCACAGAGCCGGGGTAATAGTGATCCGGGAAGTAACGAAGAGACCATTATTTCAAAGCCCATCTCCAGTTATGACCATGGAGGATTCGGAGGACCGGCTTTAAAAATAAGCACCCTTGCAGGTAAGAGCCG
Organism: Spirochaetota bacterium; assembly: GCA_018817865.1. GTDB lineage: Bacteria > Spirochaetota > JAHITG01 > JAHITG01 > JAHITG01 > JAHITG01. Next base: position 430 of record JAHITG010000365.1, on the reverse strand, counting down.
GCTGTTCCTTGGCGGCCGCGGAGCCTGGATACTGGACCATACCTTCTCATTAGGCGGAGCAGGATACGGAATGGTGTCAGAGCTAAAGGGGGTTGTCAACGGTACAAATGTCAACTTTCAGATCGGATACGGAGGAGTGGAGATCGGTTACATTCACCGGTCTGATTCTCTCCTTCATTTAAATTTTATGACCCTTATCGGTGCCGGCGGTATAAAGTATCAGTTGGAAGGTGCTGAAAAAGATGATAAGGATATGCACTTCTTTTCAAACAGTGAGACCGCTTCTCTTCTCTTTGCCATTGAACCCATGCTGTATCTTGAGTTAAACATTGCTAAATGGTTCCGCCTCTGTCTCGGAGGAGGATATCATTATTTTAGTATTGTCAAAGGCCTGGAATATTTTACGCAGAAAGAGCTCAGCGGTCCGAGT
>JAHITG010000364.1 GCA_018817865.1 Spirochaetota bacterium | reverse complement strand
CATTAATAACTCCTTCAAATTTTTTAGTAGTATATCTTATAAGATTACCATCATCAAATATAAAAGTATACATAGAATCCAAACTGATTAATAGGTCTATTGGATCTATCAAATGTAATTTAAATTTCACAGATGTTTCAACAATTTTCATATCATCCAAACTCCATCCAATAATTTTCTTTTTTCTTCAGAATCTGTAAATAGTTTTACCATTCTATCAATATTACTAGAATAAGTAATTGGAATTAGTCTTCTAGTTTTTTCATTTATAAGCACAACTTTTAATTGATCTGGATTCATTTCTCCAAGTCCTTTTACTCGAAGAAGAGGTTTATTTGCATTTCTTGCATTTGTAATATCCTCATTAGTCCACAATGGCACAAAATTATTTTTTTCATTTATAGCATATAGTGGAGTTTCAGCATAATAATAATGACCATTTTTGATAACATCAGGAACTAATATTGCTAATGCTAATGTTAATAGAGAAAATATATGAAGTCCATCATCATCAGCATCAGTTGCACAAATAACTTTACTATATTTTAAAGAATCTATATTAAAATTAGGCCCTACTCCAGTTCCTAAAGAAGTTATTAGTTCACCAATTTCTTTATTCTTCAAAATATCTTTAGCTGTTGCAGCACTTGGAATTTTTCCTTTTAATGGCAAAATTGCATGTTTTCTTGGATCTCTACAATCAACTAACCCTCCAGCTGCAGATTCTCCCTCGGCAACAAATAATTCTCCAAATTTACTTGAACAATCTCTTAATTTTGTAAATTTTGTTGAAACTCTAGTTCCTACTGGAGCTGTTTTTATTACATTTGCATCTAATCTTGCCCTATAACTTTGAAAATGATTTAATATTTTATCAAGTTCGCCTTCCCCATTTTCATCTTTAAAATTTTGATTAAAATGAAGTTCTAATTGATTTTTTATTTGAGTTGCAAATTTTTCAAGATATATTTTTGGGTTAGTCAATCTATCTTTTGTTTGACCTCCAAATTTTGGCTCTTTTAAACTTAACATTATATAAGCCTTCAATCCAACTAAACAATCTTGAGGTTGAAAAACATAACCCATTTTCTTAGCTTTTCCTGTAAAATAATCTTTAACAATTTCATATAGATAATTTACATGAGTGCCGCCATTATCAACAGGTAATAAATTAACTGATGATAATACTTTTGGAGCTGTAGACCCATTTTTAGTATAACTAAAAATCACATTAAACGACTCAGGTTTAATAGTAGACTTAAAGAAAACTGTTCTTGCTATTTTAATGTTACCTTGAATACATCTTTGTTCAAAATAATCATTAACAGTCATCTTAAATATCTCTTTATGGCTATCTACTATTAAAGCAAATGTAACCTTTGGCATTTCTGCTGATGCTATTTGCAGTCTTTTCTTGATCCTATTTAGATCAGGAATTATACTTTCAAATATTTTTTTTGATGGTTTAAATTCTATTTTAGTTGAAAATGGAGGTTTTTCGCCTAAAAATTCTTCAATTGATTTTTTTATCAATTTACCATTTTCAAATCTAAATATAGCATGTTTTTTATTTCTATAAATTTCAACACAATAAGTATCACTTAATGCATTAGCACATACTAAACCAACACCATGAAGTCCACTTGCTATTTCGTATGCTGATTTTTTGTCCTGAAATTTCGCTCCAGAAAATAATTCAGTTGAAATTATTATAGGTACATCTTTGGATATTGGAATTCCTCTACCATTATCCATAACAGAACATATATTAGTTTTAGTATCAATTTTGACTGCTATAATTGTTACATGTCCACCTTGAGCTTCATCAAGGGCATTATCCAGAGCTTCCTCTACTAAATGATGTGGATCATCAGTTGGACCGATCCACATACCAGGAGAAATTTGTATCTGCTCCATAGGTTCCAATTTTCTAATATCATCAGCAGTATACGAATTTGTCATATAAACTCCTTATAAAAATATGGGGGATACTATATTATCCCCCATATTTATTAATAATTAAATTGTTTTTGGATCTTTTAGCAATTCAATCTCATATTCAGTAAGGGATGGTTGAT
>JAHITG010000033.1 GCA_018817865.1 Spirochaetota bacterium | reverse complement strand
TTCTGCGAATTTCCTTTCAAACTCTTTTGTAGCTGGTCCCGTGGAAAGAAAAATGGATTTCAGGACCTTCTTCAGGTCCCGGATCTCTTTGCCACCGATATTATGCTTATAAAACTCTATCCTCTTCATTTAAAGACTCCTCTTGTTTTCCTTTAGTCCCCTGTCATTAGAGAACTTTTTTAGCCTGCTTTATCACATCATCCACGGTGATCTCTTTCATGCACTCTATGTCATACCTGCAGATATTCTTCACACAGGGAAGGCAGAAGCGTTCTTTCACTATATATACCCTCTTCCCTTTCCGGTTAAGCATACCTGTCTCTTCTATATCCGCAGGCCCCTCAAGAGCGATCACATCTGTCCCGACTGAGTTAGCCAGGTGCATGGGACCGCTGTCAGAAGTTATAAAAAGATCGATCAGCTTCAGTACGGCCATGTATTCCCTCAGGCTGATCTTTCCTGACAGGTCTATGGGCTTCTCCTTCATTAAAGAGGTAATAGAGCTGACAGCCTCCTTCTCATCCCTGCTCCCGAAAAAAACCACGGTTGCTTTCTGATCTTTGATCAGTCTGTCAGCAAGGGATACAAACCTATCCTTCAGCCACCTCCTGGAAGGCGCACTGGAGTTGGGGTTGAGCCCGATTATCTTTCCCTTCATCTTATACTTCTTTATTATTTCCCTTCCCTTTTTTATCTCCGCTCCGGTTAAAAAGAGGTCGACCTGGCTCTGTTTTTGATACTCCTTTTGAAGGTGATCAAGTGAGAATCCATCCAGTTCATCAAAAAAGAGACCCAGTAGTTTACAGTATGTAAAGGACCTGTGCTCGCTTCGTCCCCCGGTACCGGGAGTTTGCAATCTTCGATTCAAGAGCACCTTATGGATCCCTTTCGAATATCCGATCCTGACCTTAGCATCGCTTAAATAACTTATCAGGACGGAAGAAGCGGATTCAGGCAAATTGAAATAGATATCAAATTTATACTTCCGAAGCGAGAGGCCGGCTCGAATTATTCCGATCTTTTTATCATTTAGAATAATAATTTTATCATGATCTTTATTGTTAATAAAAACATCCCTGACCTTTTCCCGCATGACCAGACAGATCTCTTCATTTTCAAAGAGCCGCCTGGCAAGAGCGACAAACGGGATGCTCATTACGGCATCACCTATCCAGTTCGGGATCCTGATAGCTATTTTGATCTTACTCATGAATTATACCCTCCATAACTTCCAGATATTTTTGGAAGAAAACTTCTTCTGAATATTCCTGTTTGTACAGATCTAAAGAATTTTTCGAGTACTTCTTCCTCAGCCGTTCTTTCTTCAGAAGAAAGAGCATCTTCTCTGCCAAACCGTGATAATCCCGGGGATCGAAGAGCTCCCCGTTCTTTCCGGACTGTATGATCTCCCCTATCGCATTAATATGGGTTCCGATGACGGGTTTTCCCAGATACATGTACTCCAGAAGCACACGGCTGATGGTCTCAGATCCGACCGAAGTAACAATACCAATATCAAAAAGGTTCATCAGATCGGCAATATCCGAGATACGGGGCAGGATCAGAATATGTTCCTGCATATCGAGCTCATGGATCACCCTCTTCAGATCTTTAACTTTGATCCGTTCTTCTTTACCGGCAATGATAAAGAAAGCATCCTTGACTTTTCTTGCCACGATGGATGCCGCATTCACGAACGTATACTGGTCTTTCACATCATCCAGCCTGCCTACGATACCGATGATCTTCTTCTTCAAATTTATCCTGTATTTTTGCGCAGTGGACTTCTGCGTACCTTCAATGGAAAAATGTTCCTCATCCACGCTTCCGTAGATCACATGAACTTTTTCTATTATCGGACCAAAGACTTTTCTGTTCTGTTCCCTTATGGATCCACAGGTCAGGACCACAGCATCAGAGAATGAATACCGCATCTTTGAAAACATATTATTTGATATCCGGCGCCGGTCTCCACGGGTAATGATCAGTTTTACTTTTGTGAACCATTTCGCGATCAGGGCAAAGGTATGGTCTTCACTCCGGTGTGAATTGATGAACTGTATCTTTTCCCTGCGGATAAGCCTGATCATCCGAACCAGGTCCCTGATGAGCCTGAAGATATTATATCCGTAAAAATCAAGGGGAACCGTCTCAAGGCCCCAGCCCTCTGCTCTTTTAAAAGCCGGATAATCCCTGTTGCATCCTATGATCACTTTATGTCCGTTCTTCTTAAAGAGGCGAGCGATATTCAGGGCATAAAAAGCCGTTGCATTCCACCAGCGAACATTGATCAGGATCAGGATATTAAATTTAGATGAACTTACTGACATTTTTTAATACTCCCTCAACACTGATCTGCCTCATGCAGAGAAAATGTCCCTTTGGGCACCTTTTCAATCCATGATAATGACAGGGCCGGCATTTGAGCCCCCTGTTCTCCATTAATACCATTTTATTCCCGGGCAAAAAGAACCCGAATTCTTTTACGGTACTTCCAAACACTGTTATTATCGGTGTATCCGTCCCTGCGCCCAGATGCATGATGCCGGAATCATTTGTGATCAGAAGTAAACTTTTATCGATCAGGACAAGGACCTCATTGAAATTTAATTTACCGCATAAATTTGTTGCATTTGTCAGATTGAATTCATCCGCTCGCCTGTGATCCTTTTTTTCACCGATAATAAAAATATGATTCCTTTTCTGCAGCTTTTCCAGGAGCTCTTTATAATTGGCCCATTCCTTGGTGAAATGCCTGGCAAAAGGCGCCGCCACAATTGATCTTTTCCCTGTTTTATATTTACTCTTTTTATCCGCTTTAAAAAAAACCCTGTACGAAAAGTCTTTCTCATTGAACGGGACATCCAGTTTCTTTAAAACATTCATATAATTACGGATCACGGAATTATTTTTCAGCAGGTTGATCTTGAACCGTACCAGCAGCATCCGCCTCATTCTGAATTTCTTATAGGTAACACTCTTCAAGAAGAAGAATAGTTTAATAAAAGCGGACCGCAAATTTTTATGAAGATCCAGTACCCTGAAATACTTCTCTTTTTTAAGGGCTATGGCCAGGGACAGGAGGTTCCTGTGTTCCTCGAGGCAGAATACAGTATTCACGTACGGGTTATATTGAAATATTTCTTTATACTTCTTTTTAGTTAACAGATCTACTGTGTATCCTTTATCATGCAGCTTCTTTATGACCGGATGTACAAGTACCACATCACCTAAAGAACTGAACCGAATAATTAAAACTTTTTTCATTCCTGTATTTATTCCATGCTTAACAGCTTATAGATTTTTTTTCGTGTGCCACTTCCTGTGGACCCAGAACCATTGTGCAGGATACTTCCTCACCCATTTTTCAAACTCATCCGACCACAGCTTTGTATTATAATAGATATCTTTCTCCGTATTGCCGGTTACCCTTACCTTCAGTTCTTTACTGATATGAAGGGTATGGGTATCATCTTTCTCCCTGATCAGCGTGAACAGGAGCATGGGTGCTCTTGTTTTTATGCTGAAGAATGCCGGGCCAATAGCTGTGGAAGCGGGGCGTTTAAAGAAATCCACAAATACTCCGTCACGGCCTGCGTCCTGGTCCGCTATGAGGCCCAGTAAATGATTCTTTTTTAACGCCTTTAAGCAGGGCCTTAAGGCACGGTTCATATCGATCAATCCTATACCTGCTTTTTCCCTGATACGGTTGATAAACCTGTCGGAATAGGGATTCCTCATGGGATGGTACAAGGCATCCAGGGGATACCCGGTCTGAATCATGATAGCCCCTAAAAGTTCCCAGTTGTCAATATGGCCGGTAACGGCAATGATCCCCTTCTTCTTTTTTAACGCCTTATCCAGGTTCTCAACTCCTTTCACACTGACATTCTTCTTAAAATAGCTCTTACGTAATAACGGTAAATATAAAAATTCAATATATACTTTGCAAAGGTTGATATAGACTTCTCTCAGGATATACAGAAGTTCCATCTTTTTCTTTTTAGGGAAAGCTTGAGTGAGATTGTATAAAGCGCGCTCCCGATGCTTCCTGTTAAGATGAAAAAGCAGGCCACCTAATACACCTGCTATCGTCAAATTGACCCTGAACGGGATCAGCCTGAACACACAGGTGCACAGAACAAGAAGAGCAAATTCTAACCGATGTCTTACTGACTTTTTAAGTTTCATGCATTAGAATGTACTCTTTTTATTTGGAGTTTCAAATAATAATTATGAAGATAAAAAAATATTCACTGGAATAGGCAGGAGGGGCGCCTATTCCAGCGAACACACCTAAAAAAAGGGGGGTATTTGGGCAACTAATTAACCAGATAATCTTTTAATTCCCTGTAACGAATCCTTATCCTGTTCAAAGCTCTCAGTTCTGTCTGTCTGATAGCTTCAGGAGAGACTTTAAAAATTTTTGCTACTGCTTTAAGGCTTAACTTCTTTCCGTCATAAAAACCATATCGATACTTCAGGACTTCGGCTTCACGCTTTACCAGTGTACTCAGGATGCTCAATTCATATTCATACAGATCATTACGCATGACCATGTCTTCCGGCTGATATTCAGGCGAGCTTATCATATCCATTAAGCTCATTTCACTGTCAGGCTTGATCATACAGTCAAGTGAAAGGACAGGAAAGATGTACTCAAGGATATCTTTAATGGTCGATGCTTTTACTCTCAATTCATCTTCAAGCTCATCAATGTTGGGAAGCCTTGAATACTTTTTAAAAAGTTCACAGATCGCTCTTTCCATCTTGAAGAGGAGTTCTCCTTTTCGCAACGGCAGATTAACATGTAATTCCCTTTTCAGAATACTTCTGGAAATGTAATGTTTGATCCACCAGGATGAATATGTACTGAAGCGCAATTTTTTTCTGTGATCAAATTTATCCACTGCTATGATCAGTCCGATATTACCTTCCTGGATCAGGTCCATCAGATTGTACTGCGGCCGGTAATACTGCATGGCAATTTTGATCACAAGTTTTAAATTTGAATTTATGAGAGCATCTCGGGCTCCCTTATCCCCACCATGTATCTTTCTTGCCAGTTTCTGTTCCTGCTCAAAATCAAGTAAAGGATAATAGTTAATATTCTTAATATAGTAAGAATAATTATCTTTAACATTTCTAACTGTTTGCTGTTGTTTCACCATATTCTCCTATTACTTATATAGCATAATCTGTGCCAGAATCACATATATGATGAAGAAAATAAATATATCTAATTTGATCTATATCAACAGTTATAAAAATTATAGAATTATATAAATTTCAGCTCGACAGACCGATTTAAATAAAGAAAAAGATAAGTATAAATTTTATACATCAGCAGTACCCTGCAGTATATATGCAAAAAGATGCATTTTCAGGTGATTCTTACTTTCCGGCGAGGATACGCAGATCTAACAGATCATCTGTGGTTAATGAAGTATACTTTAAATAAAACACTGAATTATTTTCCAGCAAGGGATCGATCACTTTATTCTGGAAATACTTTTGATAGTCCCTTGTCCCCGGTATCAGAGAGTATTCAACAATTTTCGCAGTGGCCCCGTGATCCTTAATAAAAGAGATAGTATCTGTCACTTCTCTCTTATCCTGATCGGGAAGGCCGAACAGGATGTAAACCTGAAGATCCTCTTTTGAATATCCGGCCTGCTGTAAATTTTTTACAGCCCTGATAAAATCATTGTTAGTAGTTTTACTGCCGGTAGAACGCTGTCTTTCAGGATCGGATGTCTCGAGACTCAGCCGGAGCATCTTAAAATTATAGCGGTACAGATATTCTGCTGTTTCAGGCGTAATGAACTTCAAATGCAGGCCGTTGGGAGTATGATAATTTAACGGAACACCTTGAAAAGAGAGCAGAAACTCTTTAAGACTCTTATTAAAATCATACAGAAGGGCATCATCATAAAAAGCTATGTTTTCTATATTATATTTTTTAATATATTGTTTCAGGTTCTGCACAACCTTTGAAATATCTTTGAACTGAAACTTTTTACAAAGGAGATCTGACGCACAATACGTACAGTGGAAGGGGCACCCGCTGGACAGCTGTGCGACGAGATACCCTAAGGAAGGATATACATCAAAAAGGGGTTCCTCTTGATTTTTGTAGACTTTTAAATGTTCAAAAGAAACGTGCGGTTGCCCGGTCTTTGAAAATATTTCATTTATTATGGAATACATATCAGATCCCGGGATAACATGATCTGCGCCGGAGTATTTTTCTGCGTGGTCAGTTAAAAGAGTAGCATAAATACCCCCCAAAAACACGGGGGTATCCGTAAAGACTTCTTTTACGAGCCTGATCATATCAAAGACACCCGGGTACCAGTAGTTCATAACAGACGTCATGAGTATTCCGTCGATCTTTCGTCTCGAAAGTTCCAGGAACCGCTTTCGAACCTCATCATAAGGAAGGCCGTACCGTTTATACCGTCTCGGGAAAAACTTTAAGATTTCCGGTGTGTCAATGACCTCATAATAGAACTTTCCTGTCCCGTATTGCTGATTCTTTATAAAACCCTGCTTAATAAAATACTCATCCAGCCTGTCCATACAATCAAGAAATAATATTTCGCATCCGCTTTTTTTTAGATTCCCGGCAAGAGATAAAAGCCCAAGAGGTTTAAAATAGAGGTCAAAAGCTGCAAAATCATATATCCACGGGTTGATCAAAAGAAAGGTGGGTCTCTGTTTCATTGCTTCGCTGACTGCATCAAGGGGTTAATTTATATAAAGAAGCATGATCTATAATTTTCCTGATCTCTGAAGTTTTGGTATTAAAATAATAGATCTCGTTCCCTGTATTATCATAAAAAAGGAGGTCAGATCCCTTGACCTTGCAGAAATCATTCAAGTTCATTACATTGCAATAGAAATCCCCTGCTCCCATATAATCGACATTCTTAACATATAAAAAAAAATAATTATCGGAATTTAAAATGTATAAAAATTTAAATTTACTGTCAGGATGATACTTCATCCTGTATATCTTTTTACTGCTTGAGACAGCCAGTTCCTTTGCACCCTGAAAATTTATACTGTATATGGTCATATCATCATAAAAATATATATTTTTATTATTTTCAGACCAGACCAGCTCGCTCTTCTGACGGACCGGGGTTAATTTATTATTTTGCTCCTGTTTTAAATTATAAATATAAATATACATCTGTCCCACCGGGTCCCTGGCAATATAGGCCAGCAGCTCCTTATTATAGGAGAGGGCCATGGAATAAATATTTTCATTTTGAATACCCGGTATGACCCTGGCAAGATCAAGTTTATTGAAGACCCATTCTTCGTCTTTATTCAATTCAGCGAAGAAAATGTTTGTACTCAAATTGTTGGTGCTGGATAAAAAATAAAAGGACTGCGCATCATTCCAGCAGACATCATTAAAAGGTGAAAATTTATACTCCTGATTGTAAGATGAATAAAAATCCATCTCATCACCTGATCCAATATTGTAGATCACATTTTTTTCTTTTTCCGTGTGATAGATCATGAACTTATATGAAGGAGAAAAAGAGATGATCCGGAGGTCTTCTTCCCCTGTGCGCGTGATCTGCCATTTATTGTTCGAATTTAAATTATATAACCAGACATCCCCGGCTGAATTATCATTTGAGACATAAAAAAGGAAATCACCTTCCAATCCCGCGTGAATATCCGAAGTCTTTATTGTTTCGCTTGGTTTTTGTACATCCTTATTTGTGTACATGGTATCGGATGCGCATTGGATCAATGGAATAAGAAGAAATATAATAATGATCACTCTTATTTTCATATGCGAAAAAAGATTAAAACTATAGTAAATGTAATACTATTTATATCCGTTTTCAACTTTTTATCTGTGAACATTAAATACTGTTACGGAACCAGTCGATGGTCCTTGTGAGCCCTGTTTCAAAAGAAACGACGGGTTTCCAATTCAGCTTCTTTTTAGCCAGGCTGATATCCGGTTTCCGTATTTTTGGATCATCCAACGGCAGGTCCTTGAAGATGATCCTGCTTTTACTGGAAGTCATTTCTTTGATCTTTTTTGCGAATTCAAGGATACTCATTTCAAAAGGATTACCGATATTAACCGGGGTCTTGATATTGGAAAGCAAAAGGGAATAGATCCCTTCCACCAGGTCACTTACATAACAGAAACTCCGGGTCTGATCACCTTTACCGTAAACCGTGATCGCCTTATTATGGAGTGCCTGATAAATAAAGTTGGGAACGGCACGTCCGTCATTCAGACGCATTCTTTCGCCATAAGTATTGAATATTCTAACGATACGCGTATCTACTTTATGATAGCGCTGGTAGGCCATTGTGATCGCCTCGGCATACCGCTTCGCTTCATCATAAACACCTCTGGGCCCGATAGGATTAACATGGCCCCAGTATGATTCCGGTTGCGGATGTACCAGGGGGTCACCATATACTTCAGATGTGGATGCCAGGAGCATGCGCGCCTTATGGCTCAAGGCTACACCCAGGCATATATAGGTGCCAAGGGCTCCGACCTTCAGGGTCTGGATAGGATATTGAAGATAATCAATGGGGCTGGCCGGGGAGGCAAAGTGCAGGATATAATTGATCCTGTCTTTAAATTTAATGGGTTTGGTAATATCATGTTTGATAAAGGTAAACTGCTTGTGATTTAAAAGCGACTTGATATTCTCTTTTTTTCCGGTTATAAAATTATCAAGGGCAATAACATTATACCCTTTTTCTAAAAAATACCGGCATAAATGGGAGCCGATAAATCCGGCGCCGCCTGTAATTAATACTCTTTTAGTCATAATAGATCTGATCCATAAAAAAATTTTATATAATTATAGTTAGTGGATTTTGGTTGTCAATGTATATTTAATAGTTTATTCATTTAAACTCACTCAGGCATTCTTTAAAGTCATCTAAAAGTTTATGATTCTTTTTAAGCTGAGCCAGCGACTCCATCAGGATCACGGATGCTACATATGCATCAAAATCCGGCTGGTGATGGGATCCCGAGTTGATATTGAAGAGTTCCGCAACTCTCCCGATGTTCGCTTTTTTTATTTCCAGGATCTTCTTGGCCAGCTTAAGTGTATCCAACGCTACGGCCTTTAAGTGGGTCTTGTATTTTTGAAAATAAAGGTAATCATACATGGTATAGTCCACTTTAACAGCATGAGCAGCAAATATCCGCGTGTTGCCGTATAATCCTTCTAAAGTATTAAAGACCTCATCAATTTTCGGATAATTTGAATTATTCACTTCATCTGATTTTATTCCTATCAGATTTTCAATAAAAGTGGAAATCTCTCTTTCCGGGTTCACGAGCGTGGAGAACTTCTGGCTGACCTGGAATTTATTTTTTTGAGGCTGAACAATGCAAACCCCAACTCCGGTGATCTTATGTCCTTTATCTAAAGATCCGCCTGTATTCTCAAAATCGATTACAAAATATTCATTATTAAAGAAAAAATCTAAGCCCAAATTTTTCATAACTGTAATAAAATAAATTTATATTATAAATCAAGTAAAAAAAATCAGACACTTTTATAAATCCTCAATTTCTCTTTTACGAGCGATTCCCATGCATACTTTTTTAATGTTTTCTTCTTTCCTTTCCCAACGCTCTTTTTTACTTTACTATAATTGTCAAATGTATATTTCAATGCTTCGAAAAAATTATCGGCACGCCGGCCGGGATCATCATAATTTACAAGAATCCCCCCCAATGCCTCAGAGAAGGGAGTTTTAATGCGGGAAAGCTCCATAATATCTTTCGGTCCCTCAACCCCGGAAGAGACGACCGGTATATCCTTTGCAAGGGCTTCCACAATAGTAATACCAAAAGGCTCAAGCAGAGAAGACAGGACAAAGATCCGTGCAAGATCGAATAAGTTCAGTTTATCCTTCTCAGAAATATTCTGATGGATGGAGATACTCTGCCGTATTTGAGGATCTTTTATGCCTTCTATCAGTCTGACAAGTTTTTCATAATACCATTTATTCTTTTCTTCGATCATCCCCGCTATCACTAATGAGAGTTTATGATCTTCAGCTTCATGTTTCCTCAAATGATCATAGACCCTTGGGTAGGCGCTTATCAGGTTCTCAATACCTTTTGAAGGATCGATCCTGTTAATGTTCAGGATCAACTCCCCGGTGATATTATACTTCTTTTTCACCTGATCCAGCTCCTGCGGGGAGGATCCGGGATGATGAATAAATACGGATGATACTCCGCTGGAGATAACAGCGATCCTGGTTTTCTTTACGGCATCCGGAAAGAGTCTGGAGATCTGCTCTTTTACTTCCCGGCTCCGGCAGATCAGGCAATCTGAATGTATGACAGCCTGCTCTTCCATATCCTGCATGATCTTGATAAATTTTTCACCCGCACCGTCGGCCCCTTTCTTCATCTCGGAAATACTTTCAAATGTGTGAATAGAGTTTACGATCCTGTAATTGGTCCGTTCCTTCAATTCCTTTGCCATAGCAGGAATGACAAAATGACCATGAAGGTGTACTACATCTTTCCCATTCATTTGAACAAGGTATTCAAGGACTTTCTCCTTAAACTCAAGCAGTCTGTCTATCTCCTGCTGTTTGGTCCCTTCAAAAGGGGATCTTATCCCGGCAGAGTCACTTGTCCAGAAGCGAACAACCTTTATTAATGCTTTCCTTCTCTTTTTATCCGGATTATAAGGATCTTCAAGTACGATCTCTTCTTCCTTCTTATTATCACCCAGTCCCATGGACAACACGAGCACCTCATGTCCAAGTTTTCCCAGTTCCCTGGTCAGCTCAACCACATGGACACCCCCACCTCCTGATATACTGCCGATATACTGAGCACCAACGATTATAATTTTCATTTTTTCCTTTCCTTAATAATGTATAATTGAGATTTAATATAAACAGTATGAATTTGATTTCCAGAATATTCCTATATTAGAGAATGGTTTTCTCTAAAAATCGCTTGATGCGCGTATCTTTATACAATACATGACCTGTCCTCTTGAAGATGAATATATTCAGTTATACCGGTACTTAGCCGATAATGAGAACATGAGAAGAATCTTTACTATTTCCACGATCCTGTTTTTGACCGTAATCTCTTTGATACTTCTGGTAAACAAATCAAGTTACTCCTTTATCAAAGAATTCTTTATCCGTAACAATATCAAAGAAAAGAATGTAATAACAATTGAAAAAAATATTGATGACATTGAAGACCTTGTCTTTATACCAAAAATAAAGGATTTTAAAAAATACTTTCTTAAAAAGATAAACACTTCTCTTTTGGTCAAAGTAAAAATACCTGAAAATGTATTATACTTATACGGCTATAATGAAAAAAAAGATGAGTATACTCTATTAAAGCAGTATCCCGTTGCAGTGGGGAAACCCCATACTAAAACACCCGCAGGAGAGGGGATCATCTATACAAAAGGACCTGTAAAGTTCAAATATAAATTCGGCACGAACACCGGGGGAACGATCAAATTCGGGCATGACAGGGACGGAAAAAAATTCCAGATCCCGTATGACCAGATGTTCGGCCTGTTTATGACGGTAAATCAGTCCGATGCATACGTCATTCATTCTACAACAGAAGACTGGAAGATCGGTGAAGCAGTGTCCGGAGGATGTGTAAGGATGCTGATACCGGACATGCTGGATCTTTACAGGTATATAAAAACCCCGATCAAAGTAATGATCGAATATTCTCTGTTTACTCTTGATAAAGATCTTTTAACCATCTATCCTGATATTTACAGAGAACACACCTCATTATACTCCGCTTTATTAGAATTTCTTAATGATCACGACATCCCCCCCATTATCTTTGATAATGAAAAATTAAAAAATACAGTTACAAGGGATTTGCCGGCAACGATCTCTTTGAACGAAATTCTTCATAAATATTTCACAGAAAGGAGCATCTCCTTTAACCGGATCAAACTCGAATATGGCGATCTTTTAAAGGAAAGAAAGATAACAAGGATCAATGAACTCTTCTTACATTATAAAAAATAATCATTTTATTCTTTTCAACGATACTATCCCGCATAGTGGAAAATTCAACATGGAATTTGACTTATGGCTGTTCCAGCTGCTGGAACAAAAAAAAATCTCCAATGCCCTGAGGATCTATGAGTGGGAGAATCCGACCATAACTTACGGGAAATTTCAAAAGATAGATGAGAAGATCAACAAGTCGCTCTGTAAAAAAGACAGGATAGACCTGGTTAAAAGACCGACCGGAGGAAGGGCTATCCTTCATTTCAGGGAAATAACTTTCTCCCTGGTGATCGCACCTGAATCTCTGAAGGAATTCAACTTCAAAAACACATTTCTCTTTACAGCTGACCGGCTCAAAGAAGCCTTTACCTTGTTGAAAATAGGATCTCATATTAATCTTAAACCGAACAGATATCAGGAGAAGAGCATCTGTTTTCAATCTGCAGCGCAATATGAAATACTGGATGATCAGTCCGGTAAATTAACCGGGATCGCACAATACTTTACTAAAAATGGAGTCCTGATACAGGGAAGCATCCCTCTGCAGAACGATCCTGATTATTTTAAATATTTCAAGATCAAGAAAACCTTTGAATTATCTAATAGTCTTATAAAAAAAAATCCGGGGAAAGAGGCGGTAAGGGAAGCCTTAATAAAAGGATTCAGTAAAAAGATCTCTTTTCAAGATCCCTTTTTAGTGACTAAAAAAATCAAAGAAAGGTAAGCATGTATTACTTACTACATAAAATGGCTGGAAAATATTTTAAAAAATAAATAATTTAATTAAATTTTAGAATCGGCCAAAATCTCTTCTCGGTTTCTTCTTTGGCGGACGCGCTTCATCAACTCTCATTGTCCGTCCGTTGAAATCAGTACCATTCAATTCTTCTTTAGCTTTTTCAGCCTGTACCTGGTCACCCATTTCAACAAAGCCGAATCCTTTACCTTCAATAATATTTACTTCTTTTACTTCTCCAAATTTTCCAAACAATTCATCTAACTGTTCACTTGTAACAGCATAGTCCAGATTACCTACATAAAGTTTGCTACCTTGCATTCAAGACCTCCTTAACTATATTTTCTCCTTCTGTCCAAGAATGTCTTTTGGAGGAAAGATGCAAGATAAGCAATTTTGCCCCCTACTGACAATACAATGAAACTTAGAGAGAATTCCACACATTTGTCCCAGCACAATCAATCAGGCAATGATGATCTCAACCATCATATGAAAAATTTTCCAGCCATTTCATGTAATGATATGAAATGAACTTTTGCTTTTATCAGGTAAATATAATATCTTAAAAATTAAAAAGCAATAAAAATGTTTAATAATTTTGTATAAATACCCTCAAATTGATAAACCAATTATTATTGATAAATAAATAACCACAGAGGGCTCCCTTGAAATTTCAGACGAAAAATTTCAAGGGCCAAAATCCCGGGAATTTCTCAGAGATAAATTCCACGGGGCAGAGGAGAAAACAGAGATCACAGAGAAAAAAATAAAGAAGCCAGTGCGAAGCCTCCCCGTAGGGGACAGAAATTCACAGAAATATACGGAAAAAATAAATATTTATTAATTTTCTTTTAAAAATTTAAAAAGTTATAATAAATGGTTATTCATTTCATTCTGTGTGCTTCTGTGTTATTCCGTGGCTAATTTATTATTAAAATAATAACCACAGAGTTATTCCCAGCTGAATAACAGATAAGACCAGAATAGAATAGAGAATGAACCGTGAGATCGGGACATTAAACTCTTTTCTTCCTTTTTTAATGAAGAAGAAATGGATCATAAAAGCGAATAGACCGCTTAAACTTAAAATCAGGGAGAAGATCAATCCCATAAAGGTATAATCATACACCTGCATAAATCCGAAGAGAATTAAAAAAAGAAGAGGGAAATGTATTATCAGAAATCCGGAAATACCGCCGGGCAGTTTAAACAATTCCCATTCCTCCCAATAAGCAGAATCGATCTCATGATTGATCAAAAATACAGCATTAATAAAATAGATCCAAACCAGTATTTCATTCATGGCGTTTCGAACCTCCGGTATTATTCACCTAAATTACTATTATTAAAAACCTATTCCAGTATAATTTTAATTTTTTTTTCCGGTACTCCCTCCGCATTTTTAACGGTCAATAAAGCATTTTTTTTATTCTCCCATGAAATATTCATATACTCCCCGCTTAAATTATACCCGCCGCCTACCCTGTTTTTGATCCAGGGGTTCGCGGCGTTCTCTTCTACCCGGGTATTCAATGCATAGTGAGACCCTGATATAAGATCGACCACTGTTATCCGGTCATTGACCAGAAGGCACTTCTCTCCTGCAGGATCAACTGAGGCATATTGAAAAGATCCGACAGGCCCGATTTCACTTATGCTTTTTCTTTTTATGTCTATGACATTGATATTCCTTATACTGAAAACAGCACCGTCCTGAAAGATCCTGAATGCATATAGCCTCTTATTCCTGTCATTGTAAGCCATGAGCCGATATTGACCTTTAATAATTTCAGTATACTCATCCCGTTTTTGATGAGGTAAGTCCTTTGTATACTTTCTTATCAGAAACAGGTTATATCCGGAGAGACCGTCATATATGGGCATCTCAATAGTCTTCCGTTCAATTGAAAGTATATATTGCCTTTGCTTCCCATATGAGATATTCGTCTGAAAATGAACATCCTTGTCACAAAGAACCACTTTTTTAAGCTGATCATCTGCCTGATCTTCCCTATTACAATGGACTGCTGTCAGGAACAAGAGAACTAAAAACAGAACCATACGAGTTATAAAAAGCATCTTCATCTTCTTACATGTAATCCTGTCAGCATTTTATATATTTTTCTTCCAGTAACTGCACGGCATCCTGAACATATTTCAAACATCTGGTTTCATGATAGTTTTTTTCCTTAAATTCAGCTGCACCTTCTTCCGTATTCAGATCACAGTCCAGCAGTATGGAGCAATTATCGGATCTGTGTATCCGATTAAAATCCCTGGTAAAACTCCGGATCAGGGAATAAGCCTTTTCCCTGGACTCATAATCATCTTCCTTGAATTTCCCGTGCAAATATCCTATCACCATATAGGCGCCGGCTACAGCTCCGCAGGTATTCTGCAGACGCCCCATTCCTGCCCCGAATCCCGAAGAGATGCGTAAAGCAGTCTCCCTGTCAATCCCCAGTTCAGAAGAAAAACTCACCAGCACAGCCTGTGCACAGTTGAATCCATTCTGAAAAACCTGTTTTGCCGTCTCTTTTTTATCTTCCATAAATATCCTTCTCTTTACACCATCCTGTGCTTTATTTGATCATTTCCCGGATCCTTTTCATTTCTTCTTTAATACTCTTCTCTTTTTGGATGAACTTCTCCGTCTTCTTATTCATTTTCTTTTTATCTTCATCTATCCAGCGGATCAATCCCTCATTATGGAAATAATACCTGCTCTCTAATACTTTGCTTTTCTCAATGTCAAATGCTTCATCATTATTTTCAGAAGCATATTGGGCGTCAAAATAGATCGGCCTGTTGTACTGATAATCCCTGACAAAAACAAATATCAGTTTTTCTTCACTAAAATAGTACTCTTCAATTGACTTTCCCATTTCTCCATAATAGGTAATAACTATTTTAACAGCGGTTTTATCCTTATAATAGATCTCAGCACTTCCCCCTTCAGTTGATTCTCCGGAAAACTCCTTTGTTACCAGCCTGAATTTGCCGATATTTGAATTGATCTGGACATAATTATCCCTGATCAGTGAAATGATCTTATCTTCTTTATCCGATGCATACAGGCCCTCACTGAAGAGCGTACAAAATATAAATATTAAGGAAAATATTTTCATATACCAACTCCGGCCGTCCAGCCACTTTTTAGATTAAAATCGGACTAAGCATCCCTGCAAAATTCATATGAATGGGTTTGCATTATCATAAACGGCAAGGCCTCTTCTAACTATCACAACTTGCACGATCATTAAAAAGTATACTGATATTCCAGTTTGCCCAGGATCTGCTGATATGATCCATCATCACCACTTGCCTTATAATCTTCCCATCCGATATTAGCACCAAGGTTATGAACGGTTGCAATATAGACCTCATTGCCGAACCAGACAGTGTTCTTAGTATAGATCATGGACCCGTTCTGAGAATCAGAGACAAGATTATACTGAATGAAGCTCTTCCACTTTTCCGGAGTAATAGTATAAGTGAATTTTTCATTTCCGGAAATGATATTTTCCGTAATGCTTCCCGTTTTTATACGGTATGCGATAAGATCAAAATTATTCTCTACTCTGTAAAGGTCCAATCCGGCAATAATTCCGCCGGTAATTGTATTCTGGTCTTCCAGCTTTGTACCGCTTTCCATGGAACTCTCATCCCTCTGGCTGATCGTTCCTGTAAGGATCATTTGAAGGCTTTTAAAAATGGACCCGAAAAAGAATGTCTTTGAAATATCAAGCCCGCCTTCGACCATAATCCAGTCTTCACTGCTCTGGCTGACTTCCTTTTCACTTTTTGCCTGCTCATATTTCGTACGAAGAGTCATGCTGAGCTCGGAATTTACCCTGAATGTCCCGTTCAGCCATGTACCGAATTCCGAAGTTGTCAGGACTTCCTCCTCCGGCTCACCGGCTACGTTGTTCTTCCGGAAATAGACATTATGATAAATATCAAAAGAGGAGATCCTCCAGTCATATCCCAGATAAAATTTCAGAAGATCATTCTCGAAATCCGGTACGGCAACAGAAAAATAGTTTTCATCAATATAATAGATCTTTCCTATAAACCGCAGATTCAATGAAAATGAATTCTCCCCTTCAAAATACAAGGCATTCCCTTTCAACACTTTATTATCAGCATTCAGTTTGTCAGAATCATATGATGCATAAGCATAGTTCAGATAGACCCTGGTCCTGGGAGTATAAAATCCTACTTTTGATCCGATGATCTCGTTCTTTAAGGGAAGGGCCTCATGATTTTCATTTGATTTCAATGAATTTTCAGCATCCTGGAACAGGGCATAGATCTGCTCCACTTTAAAATTTTCACTGATCTTGAATTCCACGCCTCCCCCGTAATTGTTCTGCTGGAACTGCCCGCTCTGGTTCAGGGAGGAGTCCTCTGCAGGGGCAGCTTCATATCCTTTTAATACTTCACGAGTAAATCCTAAAAATCCCATTATCTGGACCGAATTGATCAGTGTTCCGTCATCCTGTAAAAAGCCGATACCACCATTGACACCTTTCAGATCACTGCTCCACAGGGTCACGGGTGTATAGGAGAGCGTATCGTCTCCTAAATGAAGGAACCATGTCTTTTTACTCTGGGCATTATAATTATCCATCTGAACATAAAAGCTGTCTATCGTATAGGCATTAAAATCTTCATCCTCTTTCTCGTACTGATAAGTAAGCTTTGCCCTGGTCGCAGGGCCCTGCCCCTGATAGGCATCATTGAATGTATAGATCTCGATAAAAGGATTGAATTCGATACTCTTGCTCTTCTGTTTACTCAGATCAGTTCC
>JAHITG010000363.1 GCA_018817865.1 Spirochaetota bacterium | reverse complement strand
AATCTTTTAAAATCATAATATTTCACCTCGGTCTTTGATACGATCGATAAAATGTCAAGAAACTCTTTGTTCTTTATCCTGCCACCTAAAATAATCCGTTCAAAGATATCTCCGGTTACCACGGGAAGATCATAAGTTGAAAAATCAGGAAATTCTCCGATCACATACCCTTCTGCATCAATTTCATATAAACGATAATTCAACTCCTTTCTGGTATTTACTAATGCAATAGGTTCCCGTTCGACTATATTAATAATGATCTTATCGGGCAATTCTCTTTTTATAGAAACAGATCTGATCCTTGGATGCAGTTCCAGTTTTGCTTTCAGTTTCTTTAAATGCACATGAAAAATATTATCTCCTGATTTGATATCCATTATATCCAAAAGATCATTAAAAGAGAGATAAGCATTACCGTTAATAATAAGATCATTCAATGTGAAAATATTAACCCTTTTAATAAAATCAATACTCCTTTGCCCCAGCATAACCAGAGCTGTTATGATCAATAAAATGCTTACTATCCTGGATCCGACAATCATGATCTTTTTACCTTTAATGATCATTTTAGTATGGTAAAAATCTTCCTGTAGGTCTGTATATTTTCGATTCTCATTACTCATTTCACAGATATTCCCGCAATTAATATTTTCTCTACAAGATCATCAAATTCAATCCCCATTTCACGTGCTTCTGCCGGCAGGTCAGAAGTATCGGTCATCCCGGGTATTGTATTAACCTCCAGCACATATATATCTTTGTTTGCAAATATCATATCCACCCTGGAGACGCCCCTGCACCAGAGCGTCTTAAAAGCTCTGATCGCCAGTTCTTGAGCCTGCCTTGTTAATCTTTTATCCAGCCGGGCAGGGATGATGAACCTTGTCTTTCCCTTGGTATACTTGGCATCATAGTCATAGAACTCATTTTCAGAGATCAGCTCCAAGATGGGAAGCGCGATCGTCTTTTCATTCTCATCCAGCACACCGACTGTTATTTCCATGCCTGTCAGGAATTCTTCTGCAATTCCATAAGAGTACTTTTTTATCATATCTCCTATTGAATCATTAAATTCATTGATCGTATCATATTTTTTAATACCGATACTGGACCCTTCCGCATATGGTTTAAAAATAATGGGGAACTTTAATTTCTCAATATCAGAAATTTTATACTCGTCATCGATGATCACGAATGATGGCGTCAATATATCATTTGCCTGAAAAAGCTGTTTTGTTACGATCTTATTCATGGATATGGCGCTTCCAAGTACACCTGATCCGGTATAAGGGATCTTCATAATGTCCAGTAATCCCTGAATAGTTCCGTCTTCACCGGGTGATCCGTGCAGAATAATATATACCAGTTCTATATCTTCCTTTCTCAATTTCTCAGAAATATTATTATCCAGATCGATCATAACCGCATTATATCCTTTTCTCTTCAGGGCTTTTTGAACATTTTCTGCACTTCTGATCGAGACATCCCGTTCACTTGACGGCCCGCCATACACCACCCCGACCTTCATTTTTTTAATTTTCTTTTTATCATTCATTTCAATAAACCTTCAATACTTTACTGAATTATAACATTCAACATAATTATACTCACCTAGCTCCTCTAGTTTATAAGATAAGCTGTTTGTTTTTCTGGATTTCAAAATCGTTATTTCCCCATGGATGGGGAAATAGATTTTGACCTCGGAGCATTACATTGATGTAATGCCCCTAGAAATTTTCTAAAAGAAAATTTCAGGGACTAAAGTCCCGGAAAACCTCCGGTTTTCTCGGGGCGAGAATGAAGAAAAACAAACAGCTTATCTTATAATTTCTTCAACAACTCCTTTCCTAAAAACTTAATATCACCTGCACCCAGGGTCATTACGATATCACCCGGTTGAGTGATCTCCTTCAATTTATCTATTATTCCTACCGTAGATGATATAAAAAATTTATTTTTATTTTTGATCTGCCTGAAGATCAATTGGGCTGTTACCCCCTTGATCTTCTTCTCACCGGCCGGATATATTTTTGTTATGATCACAGAGTGAGCTTTATTAAAGACATCCTTAAAATCTCTGAACAATATTTTTGTCCTTGAATACCGATGAGGCTGAAAAACAACTATGATCCTCTTATAATCCTGCCTTAAGGACACAGCATCCAGAGTGGCCATGATCTCCGTGGGATGATGTCCATAATCGTCTATGATCTTGATATTGTTCTTTTCACCGACGTATTCCAGCCTTCTCTCTACTCCCTTGAAACTTGCTAATCCTTTTAATATTTTTTTAAATTT
>JAHITG010000032.1 GCA_018817865.1 Spirochaetota bacterium | reverse complement strand
TCTTTCCTGGACAATTGAAATTGTTTATAAAGATAGAGATGAAGCAGAAAAAATGTATGGGGTGAAGGGTAAATTGGCTCCTGCTTATTACCCGGGATATCTTCATGATCCGGATAAAGCAAAGAAAGAAAACGCTAATCTTGTTAAACTTTACGAATATCATTCGCTTGATCCGGCAGACCCTCGTGTGATGGTATTTAGCGAAGGCTATGATAAGTTTCTTGAAAACAAACCTCATCCGCTATTTGAAGAAAGTAGTTCAAGAGTTAAAAGTATGTATCAGTTCGTCTGGTTTAATGAATCGTACAAATCTATTTATCCTATGTCAGATATTGATTTAGTTGAACCTCAAATACGTGAATCTGTTTTTCAAACACAAAAACGTGTTGAACATGTACGTAAGTGGGTGCAGCAACTTATTATTCGCGGCATGATCGATGAAACAGAAAAAATGAAGCTTATTCAAGGCGAAGATGGCGCCTGGATACATTTGATGGATAAGGATGCATCAATTGAAGTTATAGAAAGAGCTAATTTAAGTAATGATTTTTACCAGAATATTATTTCTATCAGGAATGAAATTTTTGAAACTCTGGGACTATCAGATTATGCTATAGGCGGGAATACAGAGAAGAGGAAAGCAACAGAAGCACAACTTATTGAGCGTTCCCGCATTGATCGTGTGCAAGAACGCGTAGATATTATTGAACAATTTTCATTTGACCAAGTTGATACTTTTGTTGAAGTAATGAAAGAATACGAACAGGTAGGCAGGATGTTTAATATCCAGTTAGAAGACGAGCGATTGTCGCTGTTTTTTGCAGGGGAACTTTTAAAAATGAGTGATGTACAAATACAAGTAGTTCCCGGATCAACAGTTAGCTTAGATCGCGAGGGTGAAATAAGAAGGTTTGAACGTTTATCACAGTTTTTGATAAACGCAAACATGGCTCAACCGGGGCTGGTAAAAACCGGTAAATGGTTTAAGGATGGTTTAAACAAACTAGGGTACTCAGGAGATGAATATATCAACGAGGATGCCCCATCCCCATTACCGCCCGGAATAGCCAACAATGTCCCCAAAATCCCGGGAGCTCCAAACCTACCCGGTGTCCCAACGCCTACCCCATATCAGTTAGACAATAATCCAAACCTGGGGGCAGCACAATGATTATAGGAGCAACAACGCAAGTTATGTGTTCAAAATGCAATAAAGCTAAAGCTCTATATGTAAATTTTGAAGATTTCAATGCCGGGAAGCTAAAATGTGATTGCGGGGGGACACTAGGCAGCGTTTCCTATTCACTCAACAAATCAAAAAAATGGAACCCGCCTTTGGTTGATCGCACCTTAGGATATTATGATAACCAACTGGGGACATATATCCATAGTACATCAGACAAAAGAGCATTTTGTAAAAAACATGGTTGGGTAGAAATAAAGCACGGTGAAATCAATCAGGTAAAACGTCGAGAAAAAAGTGAAAGTGAAAAGTTTAACGAGTATCGACAAACGATCAAAGATGCAGCTTACAAAGCAAACTTCCCGCTTAGGGGAGTTAACTGAAGCTGCCTTGAAATCCTCGCAACAGGATGCGAGTTTCTTTCATATACTTCCTAGATATGAATGTGGATGGCGACATCCAAAAAAATCGGTAAAAACAGGAGAATATTATGGTAGAAACGATGCAAACAATACTGCGAGAGAATATGCAAAAGCTGCAGGAGGAGATGCAAATCTCCGACTCCAATCCTGAATCAGAGACGACGGTTAATGATTCTGAATCTGTTGCAAATAATGAAGAGGTTATTTCGGATTCCGGTGGAAGGGAAAAAAATCCCGAAAAAGAAAGTTTTCATCTTGAACAAGAGGCAACTCAAGCTTCTGAAGTGTCTAGCGATTCTTCAGATGAGAGATCAGATGAAAGAACGGATGAAAGAAAAAACAAACGAAATAAAAATTCATTACAAGAACGGATAAACGCAAAACATGCGGAGCTAATGCAAACCAAGGAAGCCTTGCAAGCAGAACGTCAATCAAGAGAGCAATTAATTAGAGAAATTGCAGAAATCAAAGCGATGATCGGGAATGGGAATAAAAAGGAACCGGAAGAAGAAGAGTTGATTATAGATGATCCTGAACAGCTGGAAAACTATCTAAAAAAAGTGGTTACTAAAGATGACCTCAATAAGCTGGTGAATAACCTGGTAGATGAAAAATTAAAAGCTGCTTCGGCAACATTGGAAAAACAATCACGTGAGCAATCTTTAAAACAGATGCAAACAGAGTTTTATAACAAAATGGTTGATTACTACAATCCTGATAAAGACCCTGATTATTACTTTGAACCTGAAATAGATAAATTCAACGGGCTGATTAAGGTTATCGAGAGGGATTGAAAATGAAAACAATTACCGGATATTTACACATAGCAACAGGGATGATATTATGCGCGGTGATATTGATACTGGCTT
>JAHITG010000362.1 GCA_018817865.1 Spirochaetota bacterium | reverse complement strand
CATGTACTTCAACCAGTATAGGATCATATGTTATCCCGGAATCATTATTGAAATCATAGGTCAGTTCAGCAGAATATACTGGAAATGCAGTTACAAGTAAAAGCAGAAATAGATATAAAAAATATCTGGACATCTGTTTCATAGGATATTAATAATATTATACAAAATTTAATTCATTTTTCCACTTATAAGTAATTCAAAAACCCACACTTTACTTTGTTGCCAGGCATTAAATATGTGAAAGTTAAAATCAAAAGATCAGGCACTTGTATCTTTCATGTATCAAAAAATGTATTATTAGAGAGATAAGTCTTGAGATTATTTTTTAAAAGATACTCCTGCAAAGCCCTTCCTTTTTCAGGATAAAGACTCTGCAATCCGCCAACAAGCTCCTGGCAATCTTTTCGAGTGATCTTTTTCTCTTTTTCCAACTGGATCAATTCACTCACGATCTTTTCAAATGATCCTGTATTATCTATTGCACCCAGGATTTCCAGGCAAGCCCGGACGATATCAGATTCATATAACGCATCCCCCCCGCAGCAGCTGAATGTACAGCCCCGGCCATAGATATGCTTTTTATAGACAATGATCAATCCTTGAATAGCTTTGTTAGATCTTGTCTTAATGGATCGAAGAGTCTCAATGGCATTCAGCTGTACGATGGCAAGATCATCATCCAGGCAGGCAATGATCTCATCCAGAACAGCTTCTGCTTTAATCCCCATCCCGGCCAATTCCTTCAAGGCCTGGCATCTCGTAAAATGGGACTTTACTTTCAAATTATTTTTCAATTCTCGGATCTTATCCATATAATAAAAAATAGTTAAATGATCTCATAAATCAATAATAAATATGTAATATTTTACCAATATAATACTTAAAAGTAACGGAGGCTCCAAGCCATCCAACCTTCAGCCAGGCAAATAAATTCCTGTATTCATTATATTTCGGACGCAAAATGTAATTATCTTTTTCGATAAGTTTCAGAATACTTTCAAAACGAGCACAGTACCAGTGGCCCACTATTCTACACCGTAAAACGTCCAGTCTGTCAATATACATTTTTCCTTCTTTAAAAAATTTTCTTGCCAGATCCACCTGGCCTCGTACCCAATCCCGGATATCATGATCTATTATTTTCTTCGGATCGATCTTGTGCTTTTTTATGTATTCACGGGGAATATTAATAAATCCATTGGCAGTATCTTCTACCATGTCCCGCAGGAGATGCGTAATATGTGCTGCTTCAGCAGAATAATAACGATCAGTAGTATCAGTATCAGGATAAGGATGACCATTACCAATAAAATACTGAAGGCCGTCTATTACCGATCTACCGAGACTTTTCACATACCATTTCAGGTCTTTATCACTGACAACCCTTCCCTTGCGCTTTGCATCAAATTCAATAATGGCAAACATGTTGCGGATAAAAGACTGAAGGCCTGTAGTTCGCCCGCGGTCATTTTGGATCAGGTCCCTGAGGATCTTCTCTTCTGGGTTTAAAGGAGTAATCCTCTTCTTTCTGTAAAAACTCTCTATCAGTTTCCTCTGGCGTTTTACAAAGGAGATCCTTTTATTTTGAGATAAGCCCGGCTCATCAATAATATCATCCATCCAGCGAAAGTAAGCATAAGCTCTGAAAAAATCATCTTTAAGGTCGTTATCCACCATCAGGCAGGCAGTATAATAGGTCTGTTTACTGCTTTTCCATGTTATGGAACGGGCTAATACAGCTGTAGATTCACTCACTTTTACACTCCCTGGATCCAATAAAATGAATTGATTAATTCCACTATAATATTCACTATATTTTATTTAAAATATATAATTTTATTTTAGTTTTCAATTATATTTAAAAAGGTTGACTGGAAATAATTCGTGACTATATTAAACATTCCGGAGGTGTAGTATGAAAAACATGATCATTTTAATTGCTGTCTTCTTTTTTTTATTTCCATTTCAAATTCTGCGGGGAGCATTTTTAATCGATGTGGAATCAGGTTATGTGTTAAGCGGATACAACGATGCCCAGGTGCCTCAGCCGGAAGGGGACCGCTTCTCTCTAACAGATGACTTAAAGACTGACGGCTCTATATTCGGCAGGCTGGAGCTGGGATGTAATTTCAGCGAAAGGCATAATATTGAAACCCTGATCGCACCGCTGAAATTAAAAGCTTCAGGCCGTCTCGAAAAAGACATCAGCTTTTTAGGAACGACTTACAAAGCAGGAAGCGATGTGGACGCAACCTACCGTTTTGACTCCTACCGGTTACGGTACCGGTATGATCTGCATAAAACAGAAAAGACCGTATTCGGTTTGGGATTAACCGCGAAGATCCGGGATGCAGAGATCTCAATTCAGGATAAAAACAGTAAATCAACCAAGCTGAACACCGGATTTGTGCCGTTGATCAATATTCATTTCAAGAAAAAGATCAGCGACTCCATTGCAATACTTGTCAGCGGTGACGCGCTTGCAGGCGGGCCGGGAAGAGCCGAAGATTTTATTATTGCCGGGCTCTTTGACCTGAATGAGACATGGACACTGAAAACCGGCTATCGGATCGTGGAAGGCGGAGCAGACGTCTCAGAAGTATACAACTTTACCGCACTGCATTATTTTGTAGCGGGAATTCAGTTACATTTGTAAAAAGCATAACATAAAAGGAGGTTTACTATGTTAAGGATGCTGGAAGTTGTAGGTTCATCAAAAGAAGGCTTTACAGAAGCCACAAAGCAGGCTATTGATCACCTGGCAAGTAAAAACGAAAAGATACATTTCTTTCAGATGATAGATCACCGAGGTTCAGTTAAGAATGGAGCTATCAGTGAATTCCAGGTTATTTTAAAAGTAGCAGTGGAAGATCAAAAATAATTAACATTTAAATTATAGAAAGGAGAAATAATCCAATGAAGATATATAATTATTTTTATCTCATGATCTTGATCAGCCAGTTTATTTCAGGATGTACAGGAGGAGATATGAAGAGTGATCTGCCCGTAGTGGATTACGTTGATCTGAACCGGTATATTGGAAAATGGTATGAGATCGCCAGATATCCGAACAGATTCCAGAAAGACTGCGTAGCAACAACAGCCACATACAGCATTCGTGAAGACGGCGACATAAAGGTTTTAAATCAATGCAGAAAGGTCACAGTAGATGGCGAACTGGATACAGCAGAAGGAAAAGCCTGGGTTGTAGATAAGAAGACCAATGCCAAACTGAAGGTTCAGTTCTTCTGGCCCTTCCGCGGTGACTATTGGATCATTATGCTTGATAAAAATTACAAATATTCTATAGTGAGTGATCCGGATCGCAAGTTTCTCTGGATCCTTAGCCGAACACCGCAGATGGAACAGGGTACTTACAATAAGATCATCAAGAAGCTGAAATCTTTAGGGTTTGATGAGAAAAAGCTGATCAAAGCTCCTCAAAACATATAGAAACGCAGGGAGGATATTTCTATGGTGTATAAATTATCAGCATTATTGATCTTGCCTGTGCTCCTCATCAGCTGCAGCGGGACCAGGCCGGATAATCTTGGAATTCGAAACGGACGGTTGGCACCCTGTCCGGGGACTCCCAACTGTGTCTCGACTTTTGAAAAAGACAGAAGAAGCGGGATCGAACCCCTGAACTATACAGGGACCAGGCAGAAGGCAAAGAAGAAGCTGCTGAAGGCTATTTACTCCTTTAAACATTCACAGATCATCACGGAAAAGGAAGGCTATATCCAGGCAGAATTCAAGACCCTGCTCTGGGGATTTGTGGACGATGTGGAGTTCTATCTTCCTGACAATGAGAAGGTGATCCACTTCCGAAGTGCGTCCCGGATCGGAAAGTTTGACTTTGGGGTCAACAGAAAACGTATGGAGAAAATTCGGGAACTCTTTAATAAATTTTAGAACCGTTGTACTAGCTCAATAATTCGGTAACTTTTTCGAGTTTATCAAAAGGGGTAATGTAGTTTAATCCCCCGTGTCTCCTTAAGTGATTATACTCAAATATATAATTACCTAAATTATACTTCAAATCTTCCTCACTGTCAAATGAATTTGGATAAAAAAATTCATTCTTTATGATCTTCCAGAATGCCTCTATCTTTCCATTGGTCTGAGGTCTATAAGGCTTTGTGTATATATGCTTTATTCCAATCTCTTCGCACATCATCTCAAAAGGATGTTCTCTTTCTATTGATCCCTTAAACTCGGGACCGTTATCACTCATAACCTGCTCATATTCAAAATTATATATCTGCTTGAACCATGATAACGACCGAGCCATAAAATACGTTAACGTACTTGCTTTTTTATCTCTTACGATTTCAGCATAGATCAATCTTGTGCAATCATCACATATTGCTGCTACATACTGCTCTTTTATTTTAAAAGAACACCTTAGATCCTTTGGTATTTTGGTCATATCTATGTGTGCAAGCTCTCCAGGAGCCTGTTTTTCATACCGCTTTATAATTTTCTTCTGGCTTTCATTTAACGGATACCTGGATTTAATACGATCCATTGTAGCCGGGGATGGTGTCTTATCCAGATAATATGGTTTAAATATCAATACCAATTCGTATCGATTTGAACCGAACCTTCGATAGGCTTTCATGATATTCCGCTCTATCTCTTTAGGTGTTCTTCTTGATCCGATCCTGGCACCCCTTCTTTGTGGCAACAGGGATTCCTCAGACTTGTTACCCTCTAACCATTTGCGATAATAACGCCGAAGTTCTTTTGTGCTTATATGATGAGCTTCACATAAATTTTTTACAAATTTGAAAGAACGCGGTTTGACTTTTGATATTATTT